>CAZUPX010001209.1:0-6083 GCA_964622155.1 uncultured Planctomycetaceae bacterium
ACTCGGTCTCAGTAACTCATCAATGCGTGAGACAACCCAACAAACGACGATTTTTTCGCACTGGTGGATTTCAGGGTGCACGACCGCATCCTCTATCCTCTCCGAACAAATTTCGGAATAGATCGCCATCGCGACAGCGAAGCGAAGGCGCGACGATTCCCGCTCACTCGGCGATCTGCTAAACTAGTGGACAGACACGCGCCCGTAGCTCAATTGGACAGAGCAGCGGACTTCTAATGGAAACGGACCGCTGAGCGGAACTTGCGGTTGTCGGCCATAACCCGCATTTGTCAGCGAGTTCCGTAAAAAAACGTCTCTCGGCCGAAAGCCCCCCTAAGACCCGGAAAGACCCCGGCGCGGGTGTAGCTACACCCGCTTTGGCCGCGGTGATCGTAAACGCGACTATAGCGCCTTTGACGGAAACGATTGTCACGCTCGCTTGGAAAACCATGGAGCCCGGTCTCAAGAATCTCGCCGACGATGAGTCGATCGCATTTTTGATTTTCGAGACGGCAATTTCATACTCAGCATCCTCTATAGATCACTGCCGCCAACGTGCGGGTCGAGTGCCTTGAGAATCAAGACATGCTTGACGCATGCCGGCCTGCTCAACGCGAGCCGCACTAGACTGGTTGCCGTTTTCGGTCCAAACGCCGGCTATTCCAAAGCGCTAACTCCATTCGTAACGGCCCGAGTTAGGCTTTGAGCCCGTCAGGGTTCGGTTGACCTCGCGGTCTGAAGACTATCGAAAAGCCGGCAGCCGATGAGTCCGGATAGGACACATCCACGGCCCAAGGGGAGGCGTCCAAGTCAAAATGGGCCTGAATCTCGGGGTTGTCTGTATTCGGAGCGATCTCCCAACTATCATGGGATGATCTTGCCCAAGCTCCCATCGCTCCCCAGTCGAAAGACCCATGGTCGCCTCTGAAAAACCACCGATTCATCCAAACGCGGCTGGCAAGAGCAACACCTCGCAATTCGTTGGTTTCCAGCTCGCAGATCAAGACTACCTTTTTCGCATCGAGCAGATCCAGGAAGTGGTCATTCTGAAACAAGTGACCAAGACACCTCAAGTTCCCGACTATGTGGAAGGGGTGGCCAACCTGCGTGGGTCGATTATCCCCATCATCAATCTCCGCAATCTGTTCGGTCTGGAACCCAAGCCAGCCGACGCGGAAACGCGGACAATCGTCGTGAATGTTGGCGCGCGGAATATGGGCTGCACAGTCGATGCGGTGTCCCAGGTCATGCGAATTTCGGACGAGAGTATTCGGCCAGCGCCAGAAACGATTACGGCGAGCGGGGCGCACTATGTCGCCGGATTTGCTCGACTAAATGGCCGGCTAATGATTGTGCTCGACATCAACGAGCTTTTGGACCCGGCAAAACTGGATCACATCAACACGGCCGCGATACACGACTTGGCGCGCCACACCTGAGGCAGTAACGACAAGTACTTCGGTGGGTTTCGCCACCGGCACGTTTAGCACTAACTTTCTTCACTTAGATTCGCACACGGAGCCTCGGCATGGCGCGTTCCCGCACTCGTAGTAGCACATCAGCAGCCGCAGCCGCTCCCAAAGGGAATGGATCCGCCACTGCACTGCAGGCCGCCAAGTCAGGCGTCGTCGATGCGCTCGACAAATCGCAAGCCATGATCGAGTTCGACATGGATGGGACAATCCTGTCCGCGAACAACAATTTCCTGCGCTGCATGGGCTATACGCTTGAGGAGATTCTGGGAAAGCATCACAGCCTCTTTGTGGACGAGGCGATGCGCACCAGTGCCGAGTACCAAGAATTCTGGTCCAAACTCAAGCGCGGAGAGTTCCACGCCGGTCAATTCAAGCGGCTCGGCAAGGGAGGCCGCGAGGTGTGGCTGCAGGCCACTTACAACCCGATCCTCCACGAGGGCAGGCCGGTCAAAGTATACAAACTGGCCGCCGACGTGACGGCCGTGGTGGCCGCGCAGGTCCGCGCCCGGGAGCGCGAGCAACACTTGGTTGCCGAGCAAGCCGCGGCAAAGAAGGATCTCGAAGAGAAAGTCAACTCGCTGATGCGCGTTGTACAGGCGGCCGCAAATGGTGACTTAACACAGGAAGTCCCATTCGCTGGAGATGACGATCTGGGGCGGCTGGCGACTGACGTACGCAAGATGCTGAACGACCTGCGAAACGTGATTGGGCAGGTCATCGAGGCATCGCAGCAACAAAACGAGGGAGCACGCACCATTGCGGAAAGCAGCGCCAATCTGAGTGATGGATCCCAGTCACAGGCAGCCTCGGTCGAAGAGATGACTGCGTCTGTCGAACAGCTCAGTTCCTCGATCGGCGAAATCTTCAAGAACTCCGTGGAAGCCAAGACGCAGGCGGAAAACACTTCGCTACTGGCCAAGGGAGGTGGCGACGCGACCTCGGAAGCCGTTAACGCCATGAAGTTGATCCAGAAGTCTAGTGAGCAGATCAACGACATCATTCAGGTGATCAGCGAGATCGCCAGTCAGACGAACCTGCTAGCGCTCAACGCTGCGATCGAAGCGGCCCGAGCTGGCGAACATGGGCTGGGCTTTGCGGTCGTGGCGGACGAAGTCCGTAAACTGGCAGAGCGATCCAGCGAAGCAGCCAAAGAAATCACACAACTGATCAAGGAGTCTTCCCGGCGAGTGGGGGAGGGCGCTGCGCTTTCCGAAAAAGTTGGGC
Source organism: uncultured Planctomycetaceae bacterium (assembly GCA_964622155.1). GTDB lineage: Bacteria > Planctomycetota > Planctomycetia > Pirellulales > PALSA-1355 > CAZUPX01. Next base: position 2,700 of record CAZUPX010001209.1, read on the forward strand.
AATCGCTCACGTCGATCGTCGCAGAAGTTGACAAGACAGCGGCCGGCATTGCCCGTATTGCCGCCTCGACCGAGACCCAATCCGCCAGTGCGTCGCAGGTGCAGACGGCGATTCGTTCCGTGTCGCAAACAACGGAGTCTACCGCCGCTGCCGCCGAGGAGATGGCTGCGAGTGCCGAGCAATTAGGCGCCCAAGCCCAAACGTTACGTGACTTGGTTGCGAAGTTCAAAACGTAGACGCCGGCTATTTCGGTCCCTGGTGGACTCTTACTCCGGAGACGCTGGCCCTGCATGTGTTGAGGAATTGTGTGATCGAGCCTGAAAAGCTATCCCGAGAGCAGTTCGATCTGTTTCGCGACTTTATCTATCGACACAGCGGCATCCGGGTCGAAGTATCGAAGATTACGCTGGTCACCAACCGCATTCGACGCCGCCTAAAGGCACATGGACTGAGCGACTTCGACGCTTACTACCGATTGCTAACCACTTCCGGCCGCGAGACCGAGATCGCCAGTTTTCTGGATGCAGTTACCACGAATGAGACTTCGTTTTTTCGCACGCCACAGCATTTCACTTGGTTCCAGGAGGAGTTTCTCCCGGAGTGCGTCGCGCGGGGCGCCAAACCATCTGGACTGGCTCCGATTCGCGTCTGGTCAGCGGCATGCAGCACTGGGCAGGAGCCCTATTCATTGGCCATGTGCGTGCAGGAGAGCGCCCTGCGACTCGCAGGACGTAAGGTAACCATACTTGGGACAGATATTAGCGCTGACGCACTGCGCGAAGCACGCGAGGGGGTCTACAAACTGCGGGCAGTCGAAGATGTTGATCCGCAGCGCCACTCACGCAGTTTTCGGGCTTCCGCAGATGGCGCGACATACGCGATCCGTTCGCACCTCAAGGAGCTGGTTGAATTTCGCTCCCACAACCTGATGACGCCACTGCGGGCACAGCCATTCGACTGTATTTTTATTCGAAACGTGTTGATTTATTTCGACCGCCCGTCGAAGCAGCGGGTTGTGGAGCTGTTGATCCAATCTCTTGTCCCCGGTGGCTACCTGGTGGTCGGCCCGTCCGAGGGAATCTACGACATGCTAGCCCCGTTGGTGAAGAAGAAAACGTTTCTGTATCAGAAGACGCTATGATCCGGGTCGGTGGTAGGGAGTCTCGCGATGGCCGATGAATCAGAATTTATGTCCGGCATCTCTGCCGACGAGATGGCAAGTTATATGCAGTTGTATCTCGACGAAACGTCGGAACACCTGGATTCGCTGGTCGAAACCCTGCTGGTGCTGGAGCAGGAACCCACCAGCGGGGACCATCTCAATGAGGCATTCCGGCTGATTCATTCGGTGAAGGGCTCCTCAGCAATGATGGGATTCGAGAGCATCACTGCGCTGACCCATCATTTGGAGAATCATTTCGAACGGCTCCGATCTGGGATTCGCACACTCGACGTGGAGACGATGTCGCTGATCTTACGGTGCATCGACTTCCTGCGCAGTTGCCATGAGCTTCTGCGCGGCGGTCAGCCATTGGCTGGGGCGCCAGAGCTGCTGGAAGAGCTCGGCCGCTTAAGCACATCGACTGAACCCGCCGAGGCGCCAATGCGCGCTGCCGTCGCAGCGCCTGCCGAGCCGCCGGCTGGTTCACCTCCGACGCCGGTAACGTCGGCCATCCACCGCGACTATCGGATCACCGTGAACTTTGAGCGGGACTTACAATTGGTGGACCTGAAAGCGGAACTCGTGTGGAATCGGCTATGCGAGATTAGCGAGATCCGCGTCTCTGATCCACCATCGGGAGAGTTGGTTCGGACCACGGAAACGCGCTGCTTGCAATTGATCGTCGCGAGTGATCGGGACGTTGCCGAGTTGCATCACGCGGCGAATGTCGCGGGCGTTGAACATATCGATGTGGTGGAAGCCAGCAATCTGCTGCCGGCGTCCGATGCGATTCCTGTGGCCGGGCCGTCGCCAGGAGTTCCGACGGAAGGAATTCAGCCATCAAGCGTCGACAACGAAGAAGCTGCGCAAGGCGTGCCCGCCGATCACTCAGAGGAACCTGGGCCGGCCGCGAGCCAACCTCGGTTGGTCGAAACAGTGCGGGTAGATATTGATCGACTGGACAACTTGATGAACCTCGCCGGCGAGTTGGTGATTAACAAGGCTCGCTTTACGCAGTTAGCGCGACGGATGAGCCCCGCTTTCAAGAAATCCAGCATTTCCGGTCGGGCTCGCGCCTTCGGAGAGACAATGCGGCACATGTTGCACAGCCTTGGCCAGTCGGCAGTCGGCAGTGAAGCCAACGCCACATCTCAGAGGGCTGCACATTTTCGCGAGATGCAGGAGGAAATCGAGTTGCTGGAAGAGCAGTCGCAGCTGTGGGAAGAGAGCCGCCGGCACTTCGGTCAGGTCATCGAGGCGATTGATCAATTGTCGCGGGTCTCGACGGGCTTGCAACGTGGCGTTTTGGATACGCGCATGGTGCCAGTGGCGCCGCTCTTCAATCGCTTCAAACGAGTTGTGCGGGACATTTCCCAGGAGTTAGGCAAGAAAATCTCGCTGGAGATCCACGGCGAGAAGACAGAGTTGGATAAGCGGATGATCGATGAACTCGGCGATCCCTTGGTGCACTTGGTGCGCAATGCCATCGACCATGGCATCGAGTCGTCCGAAGCGCGGCGACGCGCCGGCAAACCGGAGACGGGCGTTCTGCGGTTAGAGGCGTCGCACCGTGGAAACAGTGTGTTTGTTAAGGTCTCCGATGACGGCGCCGGAATCAATGTCGAAAAAGTTCGGGCACGAGCCATTGCAAAGGGGCTGGTAACGCCGCAGGCGGCAACGGCGCTGACGCCCCAGGAGATAGTCGACTTTATCTGGCATCCAGGCTTCAGCACTGCGGACAAGGTGTCGGACATCTCGGGGCGCGGCGTCGGAATGGACATCGTGAAGACGCGCATCCGAGAGCTTAACGGTACGACGACGATCGACCACGTTCCTGGCAATGGAACAACGTTCACGATCCGCCTGCCGTTGACCCTGGCGATTATCCGTAGCTTGCTATTCCGAGTTCCGCACGGCGTGTTTGCAGTGCCCATTGAAAACGTCCGTGAGATCGTCAGTGTACCGATCGATCAAGTCGTGTCAATTCAGGATCGCCACACCTTTGACGTCCGCGGCGAGTTCATTCCGCTGGTGGGCGTAGACGAGATCTTCGACTGGCATGACATAAACTATGGCCACGGCGACGGTGGCCGCGCTGTAGTCGGAGAAGGAAATCAGCGGCGGATCAACGTGGTCATCCTCGACGCCGATACCAGAACTATGGGGCTGCGCGTGGATGAGTTAGTCGGGGGCCAGGATATTGTCATCAAGTCCTTGGCCGA
>CAZUPX010001210.1:0-6293 GCA_964622155.1 uncultured Planctomycetaceae bacterium
GCCGCGCGATACAGCGCACTTCGCCATCACAGTTGAACATTCGCACCGCGTCCCCATCAGCGATCGAGCGTTGGGCGGCATCGGCCGGATGCAATTGTACCGGCACCTGACCACGAACTCGTTGATAGAGGGTCGACGAAATCGCGTCCGAAGTGCTTGGAGAGACGAGCGCCAACGGAAACTCGTGCGTGGCAGGATCCGGCGCATAGCCGTACAAACCCAAGGGCGCCTCCCGATCGAGCTGCTCTGGACAAAGGTCGATCTTTCGGTCGGCTGTTCCAGGCCAGGTGTCGACAAACTGAATCGGCCGCGACCCGCAGGCCGGCAATGCGCGACCGGTTGCCTTGAGCTCCGCGGCAATCCTTGCTCCTTCGCTGGATGTCGCGACGATGGCACTGATCAGCTCGTCGGGCGTCTGCGGGTCGCCTGCGCGCGAAAGCCCCATCCGCCGGCAAATCTCGCCGAATAGCCAGTAATTGGGCCGCGCTTCGCCCACCGGCTCGATAACCGGCTCGGCCCGTTGCGCGAGGATGACGCCGTAGCTGCGACGCACTTCGGTGTGTTCCAAAAACGTCGTGGCCGGCAATAACACGTCGGCATACCTGGCCGTATCGGTCAGCACCTGCTCGTGAACGACGGTGAACAGGTCTTCGCGCTCCAGGCCGGCTCGCACTTTGTTTTGCGCCGGCAGCGTGGCCAAAGGGTTGCAGTTGTAGACGAATAGCGCTCGAACCGGCGGCGTGAACTCAGGGGCCAACGACTCGCCGACGCGATTCATGTTGATCACCCGCGTATTCGGCGGCGGCGCGCACGACGCGGCCGTGGCATCAATGTCCCACGCCGCGGAGTTGGACATCGTGTAGCCGCCGCCGCGGACGCCGAACTTGCCGGCCACCGCCGGGAGCGCCAAAACGGCCGCGATGGCAGACCCGCCGTTGCGACTGCGCTCGATGCCCCAGCCACAACGCACGACCGCGGGCTGACTTTCGATGTAGAGTTGTGTGAATCGTTTCAGATCGGACGCGGAAATGCCTGCCACTTCGGCCGCCCGCTCAATACTCCAGGCCGCGGCCCGCTCGCGCAGGGCGTGCCAATTCTGTGTGTGCGCGCTCAGAAATTCTGAGTCGGCCCGACCCGACGAGAAAAGCGTATTGATCACCGCCAGCGCCACTGGCAGATCGGTTCCAGGCCGCACGCTCAAGTGAAGGTCCGCCTGTCGAGCCAAGGGCGTGCGTCGAGGATCGACCACCACCAGCTTGGCGCCAGCCCGTTGCGCCTTGCGCAAGAATGGTACGAGATGGATGCCCGAAACGGCCAGATTGCAACCCCAGATGACGATCAGCCGCGCTTCGGGATAGTCTTCGTAGGCCACTCCCGGCATCTTGCCATACAGGCCGACGCTGGCCGCTCCGGCCGCCGCGGCGCACACCGTGCGCCCCAATCGAGACGCCTCCAGCCGATGAAACAGTCGCAGGTCTTGCGTATTCTGCGTCAGCCAGCCGTTCGAGCCGCCGTAGTTCAGCGGCAAGATCGCCTCGCCACCGTGCGCCTCTCGGATCGACTCGAGCCGCTGCGTCACCAGCTCCAGCGCCTCATTCCAACTGACACGGCGAAACTGCCCGCTGCCTTTCGGTCCACTGCGAACCGCGGGATAGCGAACACGATCGTCGCCATATACCAATTCAGGAAAGTGTCGCACTTTGCCGCAGATATAACCGTTCGTCACGGGATTAGCGTGGCTCCCGTCGATCTTCGTGACGCGCCCATCCTGCACAGTTACTTCGAGACTGCACGTGTCGGGACAATCGAGCGGACAAACGCTGGCCAGGCGAAGCGGGGCAGGGCTTTCCATCGTCACTGTTCCTTATCCCGGCTTAGGCGTCGAGGCATCCCGCAAGTGGACTCAGGCTCAGGACACGCGTTTGGAGCGATCGGTTCAACCCTTGGATATATCCTCCGTCGTCAAGACACGCCAAGGGGGAAAATGGCTCTCAGTAAATCGGGACGGGCCAGCGACGACGGCCGGCGGGTGGTCCAAAGCGAAGATTTCGGCAATACTCGAGCCGTAAGTGGGCGCTACAAGACTCGAACTTGTGATCTGTAGCTTGTCGAGCACGCCAGGAACACGCACCGAAAAATTCAGAAGCTCTTATCGGTTGGCACCATACATCGAGTCCGCCCATCTTGCAAGCCGTCGAAATAGTCGGCTCCTTGATTCCTACGGAGATTGAACCGCGCGATCGGCATCGACGTCTATTTCGACAATGTCGGCGGCGACACCCTCGACGGTTGGCCGCAATGACCCCTTCGGACCGTGGCCCCGGGCATAAGCTACAGTTGCATAGCGAGCTTGCCGTCCGGTAAGTCGCTACGATCACTTCAGCCAACAGATGGGGGGCCACCGATGACAACGTCAACCGTCGAAGACGTTCGCGAGGATCTGCTGGCGACGCTGCTTTCCGACGATGCCTTTCGGCCCTCGGAACCACGATCTCTCGAGGAGGCCGGGCTGAACGGGGCATTCGTCGAGTCGCTCGTTTGCAAATACCTGGCAATCGTCGGCCATAGCAGCGGTCGGGCGATTGCCAACCACCTGTGTCTGCCATTCGGAATTCTGGAAAGCCTGTATAACGAACTGCGAACGCGGCAGTTGATCGTTCATACCGGCTCGGCCGCCCTGAGCGACTATAACTATGCATTGACCGAGCAAGGGAGAGTCCGCGCACAGACGTTCTCCGACGCGTGTGGTTACGTGGGCCCGGCACCGGTCCCCCTTGCGGATTACGTACTCTCCGCCCAAGCGCAGACCATCCGCGCCGAAGCCCCCAAGCGCGCGCAGTTGGCGGCGGCATTCTCCGACATTTCAGTGAATCCAGACCTCTTCGAGCGCTTGGGGCCGGCCGTCAATTCGCGCGCGGGGCTGTTCCTGTACGGTTGCCCGGGAAACGGCAAGTCGACGCTGGCAAAACGGATCACGATGTGTTTTGGCCAGCAGATTTGGATTCCAAAGGCGCTCATTGAAGATGGACAGATTATCAAGCTATTTGACTCCGCATACCACGAAGCTATCGATACTCATAGCGATAGTTTGCTGCGCGCCGCCAGTCACGACCGCCGTTGGGTCAAGATCCGGCGTCCCACGGTGGTTGTCGGTGGTGAATTGACGTTGGATAGCCTGGAGATTCGGCATGATCCCCGGTCTAACGTCAGTGAGGCCCCCTTGCAGCTCAAGAGCAATTGCGGCTGCCTGTTGATCGACGACTTTGGTCGCCAGCGAATCGAGCCCGCCGACCTGTTGAATCGGTGGATCATTCCGCTGGAAAATCGGCACGATTTCTTGACCTTATCGACTGGAAAGAAGTTTCAAGTCCCATTCGAACAGTTGATCATTTTTTCAACGAACCTGGAGCCGAGCGACCTGGTTGATGAGGCGTTCTTGCGGCGAATTCCCTACAAGATTGAGATCGAGGATCCTGACGAGGCGGAATTCCACGAATTGTTCGAGCTCTACTCGAAGACGTTTGACTGCGAGTATCGGCCCGAGGTGGTCGACTACCTCTTGAAAACGCACTACCAATGCTCGGACAGGCCTTTGCGTCGCTGTCACCCGCGCGACCTGCTCAATCAGGTTCGAGACTATTGCGCGTATAACGACTTGCCGATGGAAATGCGACCGCAGCATTTCGATCGCGTGATCAAGAGCTACTTTACGGTGGTGGTGGCCAAACCGTGACCGTTTGCTCAATCGACCCGGCAGGCGCCGGCCGCCAGACCGCGGTTGCTCACGCCTTCTGCTCGGATTCCCGCTCACAAAGGTCGGGTACAAGCAAATAGTCGCTGGTGTCGCTGTATTCCACTTCGGCGGCATAGCTTGTGGTTGTCAATGGTCGCCACAACGTTGCCAGGCTGTCACAGGTAACGAAACCCACCGGACGCCGATCCCTGACCACCATCGCCACCCGTCGCGGATCGCGAGTGAAGAAGTCCAATAGCGAAGTCAATGACTTCCGCTCGTCAAAACTCTGAACGTCGGACGTCATGACGTCGCGCGTGAGCCGGGTTCGAGAGTCGGACGTCGCCAACGTTGCGACATTTTCTTGCTCGCAAAGCCCCAGCAGCGTTCCGTCGGCATCAACGACGGGTATGGCGTCGAGTTGCGTGTGTCCTAGCAGTTCGATGGCCTCACCCAGGGGCTCGTTGGGCCGCAGGAATACAGTGCATGGAATCATGACGTCCCTGGCCGTTGTGTGCTCCAATAGCTCCTCAGTCACGGCCTGGGAATCGGGACCGAATTCGCCGTGTCGAACGACACAGTTTCGACCCGAAGATTTAGCGACTTGCAAGGCTGCGGTTGCCTGTTCAATCAGGCGTTCGGGGCTATCGGCCGTTTCGGAACTTGCGACGCCGACGCTGGCCGTCACTTGCCACGCCGTCTCGCCGAGCTTGAATTTTGCGGCAGCCACGGCCTGACGGGCGTTCACGGCCCACTCGACCGCGGCTCTGCAATTGGCGTTGGGCAGTATGGCGCAGAACCGATCGCCGCCCAGACACCCAATAATCTCCGAGCCGACTTGCAGTTTGTTGATCTCGACGACGATCGCGCGTAAGAGAGCGTTGACGGCCGCGACTCCGTGCAAATGTTTAATCCTGCCGACGAAGTCGACGTCGAGCACGGCGCACGCGACTCGGGGGGACGCTGCGCCGCTGTCCGTCCATTGGCGGCGTAGCTGGGCGACCAGAGCGGGACGGCTCATCAATCCGGTCTGTGGATCGGTGTGCGACTGTTGGCATACGCGGTGATCGAATTCGAACAAACGAGCGGCGGCTCGCAGTCGAGTCAAGAGCTCTCCAAAATCGACCGGCGTACGCAGAAAATCATCGATGCCGGATTCGAGCGCCTGTTCCACCATGCTCACGTCGGGCTGGTCGACCAACAGAAGCTTGATCGGTCCGGCCGTCTGCTGATGTTCGCACAACAGGTCGCAAAGAGCCCAGTTTGACCGCGCAGCCACGTCTGATTCCAGCAGCACAATCTGCGGATTCTCAGCCTCAAGGGCCGCCATCGCGGAGTGTGGGCCGGCCGCTTGGAGCACCCGGTAGCCCACCGCAGTCAGAAATTGCGACAACTGGCGCAACAACGCACGATCTTCCGTGACAACGAGGATCTTGAGTGGCTGTGAGGGAAAAACTGATTGCATCGGCGTGGCTCTCGAACGTGAAAAAGTGGCTCCCGATCAAACACGAGCCGAAAGACAGGACCTCCAGCATCACTAATTTAGGCCATAAACGCGTGGGACGGAGAAATAAGCTATGTTTTTATTGCAGATTCAAGAAAGTTTGAACGTTGCGCACGGGCCCAATTTTCCAGAAGCAGTGGTCTGTGTCCCCCCCGTTCCCTCAAAAGTCGAATGGTGTGAAAACATGCGCACACAAGTGATGCCAGAACGCGCGACGACGGCCCCGTGGCTGGAGCGAGATCCTCATCACGGACCCGCTGAAAAGACGGTCGTCCAATCGTTTCCATTCACGATTGGCCGCAGCGATTCGGTCGATTTGCACGTCGACTCCAGCCTGGTTTCTCGCGAGCACGCAATCATCACTCGGCATGGCAACAACTACCGCGTGCGCGATTTGGAGAGCACGAATGGCACGTTTCTCAATGGAGTACGCATCGAAGAGGCCACCATCGACGACGGCGACATCCTGCTCATTGCCGAAGTCGAATTCACCTTCTTCTGCCCGGAGGGCTCGACGGCTTGCCAGGCGGTCACTCATGTGATGCCATCATCGCAAAATGAATCACATGCTCGCGATCGTGTCTGGGACGCTGTCCTCGCGGTTCGCAGTACCCACGAGGCTGTTACGCATCGCCGACTTCGGACGTTGTTTCAGCCGATCGTGGAGTTGGCCAGCGACAAAGTGTTCGGTTACGAGGCATTGGCCGCCAGCGGTGGCGACGACGTGGTTTCTCCGCGCTGCGAGCAATTGGCCCTCTTGGCAGACTGCCGAGCCACGGATCGAGTACACCGTCTGTTCCGTCACACCGCCGTCGAACAATCGCTCGACGTGTTCCACCGCGGGAGGCTCTTCCTGGCAATTGCCACCGGCGAAATTGCGCGGCCAACACTCGTCAACCACCTGTTCCAGTTACGCGACGTTCTCGGCGACGGGCACCAGTTGGTCATTGAGTTTCCCGACAGTGCCGTTCACGCAACGCCAGAGTTTCTTGGGCTGCTAACCTCGCTCCGAGAAGCAAAGATCCAGGTCGCGTACGACGGCTATGCCGCCGGCAA
>CAZUPX010001211.1:0-10050 GCA_964622155.1 uncultured Planctomycetaceae bacterium
GGCAATACCTTGCAAATGATGATTACACCGACTGGTGACGTGCTGACACGGGGTCATGTGAGTGAACCTATCGGCGAGACTCAAAAAGATGTCTGATCCAGAATTACCATGACCTCCGCCCCTAAACGCCGCTGGTTCGCCTTCTCTTTGCGAACGTTGTTCGTGGTGGTGACCGTGTTCGCCATTTTCATGCACGTATGTTTGCAATGGCAGCGGTCGGCGATTCACGCCGCGCTCGCGCACAATTACGGAGCCATTGCCGCGTGTGCGCAAAACAATCAGGCCCTGCCAAACTTCCAGTTCGATAGCTTTCCGTCGGCGCGAAACAAGGAATTCCAAACACGATACACTGCGCTTTACTGGTATCACCAAGAATTAAGCGAAAAGCATCAACGTGCCATTTGGCGACCCTGGGTTATGCTCGAAAGTGATCCCCCGCCACCGGAGTCCAATTAGACTTTGTCCTGACATTCATTCAACTCGCATGCCGTTCGCGCAAAATCCGTTAATAGGAACCACTACCCGATTTTGCGCAGACTCGGCATTTGCACAAGCAATAGCCGTGATTTAGGGGTTCTAATGCAGAGCCCCGTCTCGCGAGAGGGGAATTCAAGCCTCGTTCGGCCTGATCTCCATCAGCCGGCGCAACGACTCGGCCGGATAGAGACAAAACGCGTAGTCACGCGATGCCAGGATTTTCTCGGTGTGCAAAGCGGTCGAGATCCGCTCACGCTGGCGTAACAGATCGGCGCGCTTGGTCGCGACGTGGGGTTGCAAGCGTTCGTTAAGCTGGCGGATCGCGCGGCACCGCGCTTTGCCTCCCCCGGGTGTCGGCGTTGTCGCTATCCATTCTCGCTTTTGACCCGCGAGCGAGGCCGCCTCGGCGTTGCCATCGTCATCGAGATGGCCCTCCGGATGATAGGCCAATTCGCGCAACCGATGCTCGACGCGGCGGGCATCATCTGGCGTAACCACCTCACGATTCACCGGCAGCCTCAGCGTGGCAGTGAGCGTCATGGATCCCGGAGGCTTGACTCCAAAGAACCTCTCAATGAGCGCTTCAGTCACCTGATCGTACCTGGCCCCGCCAATTCCATGCATGAACAGATCGCCCAAGAACAGCCTCGCAAATAACGTCGTCACTAGCGCCCGCGTGCGCAGCCGCACGCCGCACGCGGCCAGTTCAGCCAGTTGCTCGGCTGCGCGGTCGGCCTCGCCGTCGGGCACCAGCGCCAGTGCGTGTTCGATCGACTGCCGATCCGAGAGCAGGATTTCATCACCCCGCTGCCTGACAAACAGGCGGCGGCGGCGCGGATTGTCGCGGTCCCAGATCCAAAACGGTGCTTCGAGCCAGTCATCTTCCATCGCCAGGTCGGGCACGGGATGCGCGGCGCTGCGCACGCGATTTGTACGGCGATAGTCGGCCACCGAGCGGTTGTACTGTTCCCACAGGCGCGGCAGTTGGGCCAGCAGGTGGCAAGTGAACCAATGGAACGATGGCAGCCCGCAAACTCGGCTCTGTGGAATCTCGAGCGTCGTGGTGCCCCACAGCCCTTCTTGTTGATGCCGCGCCTGGGCGACACATTCTCCGAGATTGCCACACTCACGGGACCGCGCCGCGACCAGCGGCCAGAACTCGCGCACCAGCGGATCGCTGACCAGTGGTCGAATCGTCTCGGCCGCTCGCGACCCGAACGACTCCAGGCACGCGCGGTCGAGAATGGCACGCTCCTCGAAAGGGATTTCCGACGTTTGCCGGTCTAGCGGTACGCTCTCAACATTGGGCTCGGCCAAGGTTCCCGAGGGCACGCGCAGCGACGCAGTCTTGATCGTATCGCTGTCGATTGCCAGGTTGACGGCCACACCGCTGTGCCAGCGGGCAATGCCCGCCAGCACGAAATTCTTGAACCACACGCCCGGATGAAACAACTGTGGCTGGTGCCCGGCCAACAACACCGGTGTCGAAGGCCCCAGCGTTGGCCGCGCGACGTCGCGATATGCACGCGTATAGTTCCAGGCGGCTTCGATCAGTTCGGCTCGGGCCTGGGCGGCCAATTGGACAAGGGGGCGGCCCTGCACGTCATAGTCGTACTCGGCCGCGGTGGCGATATTGCGCGCAATCAAATCGCCGACCGATCGCAACGGCGGCTCGATCAGCCGGCCGCCGTCGGCACTAGGCGCTCGCAATCGCCGGTGCTCGAGAGCTTCACTCATCAGCGTCATCCGGCGACCTCTCGACCCATCAATTTCGCGGAAGTGTGCGGCGGAGGAACCGGCTGCGCACCGATCATGCGATCCAAGACCTCATAGTAGTATGCCAGCCGCGTGCCGCCATCGTCCAGCGAGCCGCCGAACGATCGCGACTCATCGAGATAAATCAACGGCACGGCTAGCTCGATGATATTCAGCCCAGCACGCGCGGCCTGAACCCAGACTTCCAACGGCATCGCGTAGCCGGTCTCGGTGATGTGCAATTTCTCCAGCGCCTCGCTACGATACGCCTTGAATCCGCAGAAGGCGTCGGTCAGCTTCAAGCCCAGCCGGCGATTCACCTGGGCCGTGACTTCGGCATTGATGCGGCGGCGGCCTTCGGGCGGAACGCTCTGGCCGTAAAACGCTTCCAGATACCGGCTGCCCGAGACGATGTCGGCGCCAACAGCGGCCGCGACAAATTCAGGAATCCGCTGCGGCTCGTGCTGCCCGTCGCAATCGATCGTGACCAGTACGTCGTAATTATTCTCGACCGCGTATTGGAAGGCCGACCGCAGCGCGGCTCCGTAGCCCTGGTTGCGCTCGTGATGGATGCGAGCCACGTCGCTCCGCGCCGACAGCAGCTCAGCAGTTCCGTCTGTCGAGCCGTCGTCGACGACAAGCACGTCCGGGCTGTAACGCAACACCTGCTCGAGCACGCCGTCGATGTACTTCGACTCGTTGTAAACCGGCAATGCCGTCAAGAATTTCGTGGGCATGGGGAAAATTCCGGCGTTGGATGGCATTGGGCTGTGGACGGCCAGGTTCCGACGAGTCCTAACATTGTAGACACCCGGAGCGACCAGGCGAACGGGGGGCCCGTCGAGGTCGCGCGGCGGCTGCATCAAGGTCGCCCCTAGTACGCCTTCCAGCAAGTTCGGACCTGTCGCCCCTGGTCAGGGAGCACGAATCCCGCAGGGTTTCGTGCGGTCCAAGTCATTCGGACACAGGAATAATGTTCGTGGCACTGCCACTAGAGCCAGTGCACCGGATCCCTTTCCTGCTGGCTGGCCCAAACTTCAAGAGCGGGGAACTTATCGGCCAGAATGGTGGACAATTGTTCGACGGCAAAGCGCTCGCTGGCAAAATGCCCGGCCAAAACCAGCCCCAGGCCCAGCGACTCGGCCTCCAGCGCCGTGTGAAAGCGGACTTCGCCGGTTACGAGGGCGTCGCACCCGGCCTGTCGCGCTATCGGCACGAGCTCGCCCGCGCTGCCACAGGCCACTGCCACTTTTCGCACCTGGGCGTCGAGGTCTCCGACGGCCTGGATATTTTCGATGTTCAATAGTTGCTGCACGCGCTTTGCCAGGTCGGTGAGCTTGGTCGATGACTTCAAGGTTCCGACTCGCCCGGCGCCCTGCCCGGCTTCACTTCCTGGCACCAGGGGTTCGATGTCGTCCAGTTGCAATCCCGTGGCCAGCCGCTGATTGATCCCTTGTTGGGCCGAATCGAAAGCCGTGTGCGGACTGAACACGGAGATCTTGGCGCCCATCAACTCCCACAGCAGTCGCCCGTCATGCGTGTCCGCAGTCAGTCGCTTCAGCGGGCGGAAGGGCAACGGGTGGTGGCTGACGATCAGATCGGCCTTGCCCGAGACCGCTTCGCGAGCGGTGGTCGGCGTGATGGTCAAGCATGTCATCACACGCTCGACGCGCTGCGCGTTATCACCTACCAGCAGGCCCACGTTGTCCCACGCTTCGGCCAATGCCGCCGGCGCGAACTCTTCCAGGAATCCGGCGATGTCGGCAACGGTGAGCATGAAACAACACGAGTCGAATACGAAGAAAACGGCGCGCTTCGTCGCGCCTCACGAATCTTAAGCTGCCGCGTCGGCCTTTGGCAACAAAAGCTGCGTACTTACCTGTCCAGCGTCTGGTCGCTCATGGCGAACAGCACCGCTACAATCAGTACTCTCCGCAAGGCCGCCGACGCGCGCCTCAATCAAGGACCATCCCGTGCCGGCCCTGAAGATCGGTATCCAACTCGCGAGCTTGCGGCTGCCGTTTCGCAAGGCTGTGGTCGCGGCCGCGCGGCTGGGCGCGGCGGGAGTCGAGATCGACGCCCGTGGAGAGTTTCGCCCCGGCGAACTTGGACAAACGGGATTGCGCGAAGTGCGACGCCTATTGGACGACTCCGGCCTGCGCGTCGCCGCCGTGGGATTTCAGACGCGGCGGGGCTACGACGTGCCCGACGAGATCGACCGCCGCGTGACGGCCACCAAGGCTGCCATGAAGTTCGCGGCCGAATTGGGCGCGTCGGTCGTCTTCAATCAACTCGGCCACATGCCCGGCGAGCCGAAGGGTCCGGCGTGGAACTTGCTCGTGCAAACGCTGTCCGATCTCGGCAACTACGGTCAACATATCGGCGCGACGTTAGCGGCGCAGACCGGCACCGAAAGCGGCGCAGACCTGGCTCGGCTCATTGCCGCATTGCCCCCAGGCGCGATCGGTGTGGACCTGGATCCCGGCAACCTGATCATCAACGGGTTCTCGCCGCTCGAGGCGGTTGAAGCCGTGGGTGCCCAGGTGCTCCACGTTCATGCCCGAGACGGGGTGCGCGACCTGGCTCGCGGCCGGGGGCTGGAAGTGCCGTTGGGCCGCGGGTCGGCCGATTTTCCGGCCCTGCTGGCGGCGCTTGAAGAGCGGCCCTACCGCGGTTATGTAACGATCGCCCGTGCCGATGCCGAGGACCCCGAGTTCGAAATTGGGGAAGCGGTGAAATTCTTGAAGACCCTCTGAGAAGTGAAGGTAAATTTGCCGACGGCCTCAGTGAGGCCGGCCACAAATCGAAGCGCGTCAAGCAATCGGGCACGGACCCAATTCATCGGTCTAAACGGAATTTGAGTTCGTCTCAGCCCATTTGCACTATGCGGCTACTTGGTAGTTCAACGGCGGACGTTCTCGATTGATGAAATCGTTGAGCCAGTGCAAGCGATCCTTCGTGGTCACTTTGGGCATCGCAAAAAAACGAAGCTCGAGATCTTTCTCGCATCCCAACTCAAGCCATCGAGGAAGAAACATACGCTCAGCTACGTCTAAATGATGCTTGATCCTTTGCCGAAGTCGAGAAGTCTCCCCAGCATAGATTGGGCGCACGTTTTCATAAAACGCGTACATTCCCGGAAACTCCGGGACGTCGTCGAGCTTGACCTGACTCACATTTCCGGCCGACAACAGGTCGTAGCACGGTGCCCCAGCAGCGTCCGAGGAAAGGCGATGCGTCTTTCGCAAATATAGCGCCCCCATGCGAAGCTTGAATACAGACGCCTCTGGAGAAAGCCGCTGCGCTATCTCATCGAATTTTTCGCGAAGTTGCGGGTCACATAGCACTCGATCAAGCGTGACTCCATCGCGCCGCTGGAGATACCGAAATGCGATCTCACTCGCAAATACGAAGTTATCATAGTCTTTGATCTGTGGCTTCTTCGTGGCTGGTGGCAACACGGATTTGCCGCTTTTGCGAATGCCATACAGCGCATGGTTTAGTTCATAGTCGCCAAGCGTCAGGCCTAGCTTACGGCATTCGGTTAGATATCGCTTGTTGTATTCCGTATCGACCACGATTCGATCCGTTGAGAACTCATCATAGATGTGCTTATATGCCTCGACGATGAGGGATGTGGTTAAGTCGGTGGAATCTTGAAGTCTCACGGCGAGCTTGGTAAGGGCAAGCTGATTAAGGCTCACGCCCTCTTCTCTGGCTTCAACGTCGAGAACTGAATGGAGCGTTTTCGGAATTCGTACGACGAACCGTCCACTCTTCTTCGCGGCAATTCCATCCGCAAAGCCGAACCGTTGGATTAGGCCAAGAAGAAGTTCATTAATCTGGCCATACTGTGCAGTCTCGAAAAATGCCTGTCGTTCAGTCATGCGCGGGAAAGCCTTCGGCACAATGCCCTCATCTTCAGACGACAATTGATTGGAGAATTCCCTCCATGACTTCGCCTTGGCGGCTAGGATTTTGGCCTGGGCGAGAATCTGCTCGGCCTTTTCGTGGATGGACGACACTCGCTCACGTGTCTTATTCATTTTCATCACCTGCATCTTCTTCCTCGCCGGATTCCACATCGATGATTTCGACTGACGGCGGCGATACGTCAAAGTACATGCTCTTTTGCCCCAATTCCTTCCCAATCGCCCTGACCGTTGCCCGCACCTCAGCCACACGCCTTGCCGGGACGGCAATCTCTATTTCGTGTGTCAATTCCATCTGACCCTGCCACGACCCTTCGGTGGGGCCGTGGATCTTGTAGGCACCAAACTGCTTTTCGAGTGCGAGCTTTATCTTGATGAAAGTCTCCGCCGGAAATGGCTTCCCGTTGTTGTCAGCAACGGGAATCAGGAATCGACATCGGCACTTCGGCATGCTATTTATAGTATCGTATATAGTATCATAGTCAAACAGTCAAGATGGGATTGCCAATTATATTCGCGCAAGTCGTTTATTGGATTGCGTTTACGACTTGACGGCGCGGCCGGCCTCGCGTATAGTCCAAGAATGTTCACTGTTTTGTTCTCAAAAAGGAGTTGGAGGGCATGGCAATCAGACCACCTGTCAAGTGGCATGGCGGTAAGCGCTATCTGGCGAGCAGAATCATTGAGCTGTTTCCGGAGCACCGTGTCTACCTAGAACCGTTTGGCGGTGGAGCATCGGTGCTGCTCAATAAATCGCCGGTTGATGTTGAGACATATAACGACCTCGATCATCGCATTACGCGGTTGTTCCGTGTTCTAAGGGACCGGGGTGAGTCCTTTTTGGACAAGGTGCGCCTGATTCCGTACTCTCAGGTCGAATTTGAAGCTGCGGCGGAGTATCCAGAAAACGCCGGCGACCTAGAGAAAAGCGTTTGTGATTTTTTGCGTTGGCGGCAATCTTTCGGCGGCCAGGGCCAATCTTGGAGCTACACCACTGGAAGGGCGCGTGGCGGAATGGCCGGCGACGTAAATGCATGGTGGACAGCGATCGACATGCTGCCACAAATCATAGAACGACTGCGGCGCGTCCAGATCATTTGCCAGTCAGCGTTCGACGCTATTCCAAGGTTTGACCATCCAGAGGGATTAATCTATTGCGATCCGCCTTACGTGCACGGTTCAAGATCGAAGGGCAGCACGGACGTCTACGGCGTCGAGATGACTGACGACGATCACCAGCAACTTGCTACGTTGCTCTCCTGCTGCAAGGCAAGGGTGATTCTCAGCGGGTATCCTTCGGACCTATATGATCGCCTATACATGAATTGGCGCAAGGTCGAGTTCGACATTGCGAATCATGCAGCCGGGGGCAAGACTAAAGGGCGCGAACGAGAGTGTCTTTGGATGAACTTCTAAAAACGGGCGACGACACGGCAGCTTTGATCGAGGGGCATGTTGCCAAACCATCGAACAACCGCCGTGCATGCGTTCGGCGTGACTTGTATAATGGCGACGCGATCCAATGACCATTCAACCGTCGCGCGCTTCAACAATGAGGAGACCGCCATGATTCGTGTCGCCTGCTCGACGCTGGCCGCATTGGCATTGATGAATCTGTCAGTGCTGGCCGCCGATCCGCCGAAGTCCACGCCCGCACCCACGCAAGAAGAGTTGGACAAGCAATTTGCCGAGACGCTTTCGGGCGCCACGATGGTCGGCAACTTCACGGTCGTGGGGGCCAAGAGCGATCAGCCGCTCAAGAAAGACCGCTACACGCTGGGTGAAGTGAAGAAGCTCAAGAACGGCTTGTGGTCGTTCGAAACTCGAATTCAGTATGGCGACCACGACGTGAAGGTGCCCTTGGCCCTGGAAGTGAAATGGGCGGGCGACACGCCGATGATCACGCTCGATAAAGTGCTCGTGCCCGGCTTGGGGACGTTCACAGCGCGCGTGCTGATCCATCGCGATTGGTACGCCGGCACGTGGAGCGGCGGCGATCACGGCGGACACATGTTTGGAAAGATCGAGCGCAAAGGCGGCGAAGCCAAGACGGGCGAAAAGCCGGCCGACGCGGCGAAGTAAGCACAAACGCGTCAATCGCGTTGCATAGCGATCATCACGGCGGCCGCCAGCGCCACGGCCGCAGTCTCGACTCGAAGTATGCGCGGACCGAAGCCCACCGCGCGCCAGCCGCTCTGCAGCGCATGCTCCACTTCCGCGTCGGTAAAGCCCCCTTCGGGTCCGACCGCCAGTAACACATCACCCGGCGCATCGCCGGCGATCAATTCCCGAATCACGCCACGTAAGTCCTCGGCACCTTGATGCCCCAGCAAGCGCACGTTGTTGGAGGATGCGGCAGTCAGATAGTCGCCGAGCGGTTGCGCGCCAGCTATTTCCATCAGCCGGTTGCGGCCACATT
This sequence comes from uncultured Planctomycetaceae bacterium, assembly GCA_964622155.1. Classification (GTDB taxonomy): domain Bacteria; phylum Planctomycetota; class Planctomycetia; order Pirellulales; family PALSA-1355; genus CAZUPX01. Next base: position 8,584 of record CAZUPX010001211.1, read on the forward strand.
GCTTTGACGCTTCGATCACCGTCCGCCTCAATCGATCCAGCGCGGCTGGCGACGCTCGCTCCGTGCTCCGCTCGGTCGCCAATGGCACCAGTCGAGCGATCGCCAGCTCAGCCGCTTTTTCGACCAGCCAGCGGGCGCGGTCCTGCTTTGGCAGAGCCACGCCCAGCGTGATCGAGACGGAGACTTCGCGGTCGACGTCACATCGCGCCAGCACGGCCAGCTCGATCTCCGAGCGGCCGACACGCTCGACTCGGGCGCTGAACTCGGCGCCGCTACCGTCGCACAGCGCGACCTGGTCGCCTGGCTTGGCGCGCAAGACGTGAGCCAGATGGTGAGCCTCGGCTCCGACGAGCCGCGCGGTGGTGCCATCAATCGGCGTTTCGACAAAGTAGCGGTCGGCCATATGTCCTGTAACGTGCATGCCAGCACGCAAGATGGCACTCTCGGCAAACAGGATTGACTCAAGCGGTCGGGCTGAGTTTGCCGAAAACGACCATGATACGGATTTCCACAACACCTGCTACTGGGGCTTGCATTGCCAATGAAGTAGGGGCGACCAGTGGGAGCCCCGGTACTCAAGGCGTTGCAGCCGAAACCTCGCGACACGGACAATATCTCGACTAATAGGCGACGAACTCATGTATCAGCCGTACTGGGGACTGACCGAATCGCCGTTCCGCGGGAATTTCGACCAGCGGTTCTTTTATCAGGGTCCGTCGCAGGACGAGGCATTGGCCCGCTTGCACTTTCTGGTCGACGAGAAGCGCGCAATGGGTTTGTTGTTGAGCGAGGCCGGCGGCGGCAAGTCGCTCGTGCTGCAGATGTTCGCACGGCAGATACGCCAGGTGGGTCGTCAAAAGGCGTCGATCAACTTGATTGGTCTCGACGCGCACGAATTTCTGTGGCTCGTGGCAATGCGCCTGGGCGCGGAGGTGTCGAGCAGCGCCAGCCAGATCAAACTATTTCAGGCCGTGTCGGATCACCTGGTCGCAAATCACTACCAGCAGTTGACCACGGTGCTGCTGTTGGACGACGCAGACGAAGCCCGTGTCGACGTGAAGGATTGCATTGTGAGGCTGGCCGAGAGTTCGATTATCCACGACGCGTCGTTGACGATCGTACTGGCGGCTCAAATCTCGCGGCTCCAGCGGCTCGGACGTCGGTTGCTGGAATTGGCCGAGCTGCGGATCGATCTGGAGCGCTGGGACCAGGACGACACAAGCCGCTACGTGAAGACCGCGCTGACCGCGGCGGGACGCTCGATTCCCCTGTTCAGCGACGCGGCCCTTGTGCGGTTGCACGAGTTGGGGGGCGGCATTCCTCGTCGCGTCAAGCAACTGGCCGACCTGTCGCTATTGGCCGGCGCCGGCGCAAACCTGTCGCAGATCGAAGCCGAAACGATCCAGTCGGCGTTCGGCGAGCTCGGCATCCTGGCCGGTGAAGCCCCGCTGACGGTGGCCGCCGCCT
>CAZUPX010001212.1:0-3187 GCA_964622155.1 uncultured Planctomycetaceae bacterium
CGATTGCTGGTGACTTCGAGATTGATCGCCAGGTCGTCGCCAACCTGCTTCGTCGCCTCATGATTCAGACCCGCCATCATCAGCCGCTCGGCCAATTCGTCCGGCGTCATGTCCAAAGTCACGTATTGTTTCAACCAATCCCAGGAAACTAGCATGTGATGTCGTCGGTTGCAGGCAGCTAGTTGAAAGAGAAAGTACGCAAGGTTTCGTGGGCCGAAGGTCCAACCTGTAATAGCCAGGGGCGCAGCCCCTGGAAACCGCGAGCACGGCGCGCTTCGAGCCCCAACGGGGCGATCTGAGAGCGCCCCGTTGGGGCTTTCGAATCATTTCTCGCGACGCCGAGTCCAGAGGCGATGCCCCTGGCTATTAGAGGTCGCCGCGTTGCGGCTCCAATCGGATACCAGCGAACGGTTGCTGTTTTCTGCATGACACTTCGAAAATAAGGCGGCAGGTTTCGGTTTAAAACTGATGCAGGAATCGAACGTCGTTTCGGTAAAACTCGCGGATATCGGTCACGCCGTGACGGCGAGCGCAGACGCGCTCGACGCCGATGCCGAACGCGAAGCCGGTGACCTTCTCCGGATCGTAGCCGACGGCCGCCAGCACGTTGGGGTCGACCATTCCGGCCCCGCCCATCTCGATCCAGCGGATCGCGCCGCCGGCCTGTGTGTCGTGCCAGCTCATGTCGACTTCGACGCTCGGCTCCGTGAACGGGAAGAAGGATGGTCGAAATCGAATATGTACGTCGCCTCCCAGGAAACTACTTGCGAACAGCCGCAGTACGCTCTTCAGATCGGCCATCGTCACCTTCGTGTCGACCAGCAAGCCCTCGATCTGGTGAAACATTGGATAGTGCGTTGCGTCGGCTGTGTCGGGTCGATAGACGCGGCCCAGCGAAATCACGCGCACCGGCGGCGGTGTGTTCTCCATCACGCGGATTTGCACCGTGCTGGTCTGGCTCCGCAGCAAGAGCGGCGAATTCGTGGTCTTGCTGGCCGTGGCCAGATAAAAATTCTCCAGCGGATCGCGGGCCGGATGCGAGTGCGGAATGTTAAGTGCCTCGAAGTTGTGCCACTCGTCTTCGATCTCCGGGCCCGAGGCCACGCTGAAACCCAGGCGACCCATGATGTCCTTGAGCTCCTCGATCGTCTGCGTGATCGGGTGCACGTGTCCCAACCGTGGCCGCTTGCCCGGCAGCGTGACGTCGAACGCGGCATGGTCGATGCGCCTGTTCGCGCCGGCTTCGATGCGCTGGCTCGCGGCGGCAAAGGCGGCCTCAACGGCCGTTTTTACATCGTTGAATCGCTTGCCCGCCGCTGGCTTGTCAGACCCCGGCACGGTGCCCAATTGCTTTTGAATGGCCTTCATCCGGCCGCTCTTGGCGCCGAGGTATTCGATCCGCGCGGCCTCAAGCGCATCGGCGTCGGGTGCCTCGACGAAGGCGCGGGCGGCGGCCATCTGAAAATCGTCGAGTTGGGCAAGGTATTCGTCGAGAGCCATAACGGCAGCGAGAATGCACTCCCAGAGTTCGCCTAAGGCGGCGTGACCGCACTAGCCATGAAGACACCCGAACGTCTGGCAGCGGTTCGGGCCTGAAGATCGATCACCGCGGCTTTCGAGTTGAATATCGACATCATGTCGAAGCCGGCCGACGCTCAGGCGGCCAGCGCTTCTTTGACTCTGGCGACGACGGAGTCGAACCCGGTGGGATCGTGAATGGCCATTTCTGACAGCGACTTGCGGTCCAGTCCCAGCTTGGCCTTTTCCATTCCGCAGATGAATTCGCTGTAGCGCAGACCGCGCTCGCGGCAGGCGGCGTTGATGCGGATGATCCACAACTTGCGAAACTCTCGCTTACGCACCCGCCGATCGCGAAACGCGAACACGCCGGCGCGGACCAACGTCTCCTTGGCCGTGCGAAACAAGCCGCTACGTCCGCCCCGATAGCCTTTGACCTTTTTGAACAGCCGCCGCTTGGCTTTGTTACGGGCAGCGCCTTTAATCGTCCTCATCGCTCTGGCACCTTCTTTGTCGCTGCGTCTTTAGTGGCTTTGCTTCCGAACAACTGCTTCCTAGTAACTGCTTCCTAGTAACTATTGCCCGCGAGCACTTCAACGATCTGCGCGGTGAATTGCTTGGCCAACACTTCCGTGCCACGAAGCAAGCGCTTTCGTTTGTGGGTTTTGCGCGCGGCCAGGTGGCTCGTGCCAGCCTGCCGGTGCTTGACCTTGCCCTTGGCGGTCACGCGAAATCGCTTCTTGACGCCCTTGTGAGTCTTCTGTTTTGGCATGTTCGGCAACGGCCAGAGGGCACGGATGGCATCGATATCAAAACTGAACCCGTCATTATAAGGCCGCCGGCCAATAGCGAAAGTCGATCGTCTCGCTTGGCTGCCAGGCGCCCCGAGAAAATCTCTATTGACCTGTAAGATTAGCCTATGTAAAATTAACCTTTTGACCGATCTAAATATTGATCCTCACGGCCTTCAATCCGAGGGGCGGGTGCTTCAAATACCCCGCCCGGAAGACGGATTCGGCGATAAGGAGACAAAAATTGTCTAGGACCAGCCTCACTATCGGTTTGCTTTTACTTGGCTCGGTCATCGGATGCTCCAGCGGCACAAGCGCCTCTTACGATTCGCGCTCCGGTGACTCTCGCAAGTACCCGCTCAAGGCAGTTGCGACGGTGGGAATGGTCGCCGACGTCGTTCGCAATATCGGCGGAGAACACGTAGCCGTGACACAGATTATGGGCGCCGGTGTTGATCCCCATCTCTACAAAGCCACGAGAGACGATGTCCAGACGATCATGTCCGGGGATATCGTCTTTTACTCGGGTTTGATGCTCGAAGGGAAGATGGTCGACACGCTGGTGAAGGTGTCGCGCAGCAAGCCCGTGTATGCCGTTACGGAAATGATCGAGGAGCAGTACCTCCTCGAGCCGGCAGACTTCGCGGGCCACTATGACCCTCATGTGTGGATGGACGTAAGCGCCTGGGCAAAATGCGTCGATGCAGTTGCCAAGGCGTTGAGTGAGTTCGACGGTGCGCACGCGGCAGAATATCAAGCCAACGCTGATGGCTATCGGAAACAGCTAATGGAGCTGTACGAATACGGTCGCAACTCGATCGCGACGATTCCCGAGAAGAGTCGAGTGCTCATCACTTCACACGACGCCTTCAATTATT
>CAZUPX010001213.1:0-8333 GCA_964622155.1 uncultured Planctomycetaceae bacterium
ACGCCTGCGCGCGTGGTGTCGACTGCCGCGATCTCCAGCATCTTGTTCTACCTGGCCACCAACGCGGCCGTGTGGCACGCCGCTACCTGGTATCCGCGAAGCGCCGCGGGATTGGCCCAGTGCTACTTTAACGCCCTGCCGTTTCTTGCCAATGCGTTGGCAGGCGACGTGCTGTTCGCCGGCGGGTTGTTTGGCGCTTATGCCGTGGCGACCCATTGGGCCATTCTCTCGCGGCGACAAGAAGTACTGGCAATCTAGTGGTGCGACAACGCTGATTTGTTGGGTGGCACGGGCATCTTGCCCGTGTTCGGCGCTTACACTGGCGAAACGCCAGTGCCACCCAGCACCTGTCAATTGAGCGTCGTCGCACCACAAGTGCGCGCCGCGGCTGAACCGCGAGCGGACGGACGCGGTGGTTACCGCGCGTCGGGTTTCTTGGTATCCACCGCGGCCTGGGCCGCTTCGGCCTTTTTCGGCGGCAGCGGATCTTTAACGGCCGGCAGCGGAACCAGCGTGCTCTCAAGAGCGGCCAGGTTGCTTAGCAATTCGGCTGCCAGCGTGGTGTCGTCCGTGTCGTCGTCGAGCAGCGTGGAAAGGGGTTTGACCTTTGAGCGCACCGTGTCGATGAACTTTTGGTGCTCGGGCAGAGCGGCCGCGGCAGCCAACAAGCCGCCCTTGCCGTCGGCGCCTTCCAGTCCCAGCGAAGCGCTTGTCACCACGTAGGCCAGCAGACGCCGCGAAGGCACTCGGTTGGCCGCTTTGGATGTTTCGATCTCTTGCTTGCAGACATCGACGACTTCCCGCCCCACCGAGTTCGCCAGGCCTTGATAGTCGACTTTAGCGCCCGCGGGATACTTGAGTTGCCCGAGAAACTGCGCCATGTCAGAGCGGATCGTCGGTTTGGCCCGTGCGTCGTCCATCACCGCGGCCAACGCCTTGACAACGCTGCCATCGGCGCCGGGGCTTCCAATCAAGGCCAGGATCTGACCCGCGCAGCGACGCATCCATTCGTGGGCGTTGAAGTCGCGGCCGGCCGGCGGATCTTGCGTCGCAACCAGCTCCAGCATCAATTTGGTCGTATCCGCCGCTTTGTCCTGCGGAATTGCCTTGAGTGCGGCAAAGCGCTCGATGCCAATCAAAGCCGCAACCTTCAGATAGTCGGGTACCTTTGCCGGCGCTGCCTTGACGACAGTCAGCAGCACGCTGAACGGCTTGGCCCACGGAACGGGGTTCGCCGCGTCATCGACTTCATTCAGATCGCCGAGAACCAACAACGCGTTAAAACGGATCGCTGAAGAGTGTTTCTGGTTCGGCACGATCGCCATCATCTTCTTGTACGCGATTTCGTTCAGGTGGTCGTGCGCCGCGCCCGACCTGCCGGTGCGCGGGTAGATTTTGAAGTTGTTTCGCAGCTTGGGAAGGTCGTCGAGCGAAAATGGCCGCTTGGGCGTTACAAAGTTCTTGAAATACTCGTCAAAGTAGGCGTCGAACCCCGCGACATCGGGCGGCGCGATGGTCTGCTCGCGAAGCGCCTTGCTAATCGCAGCAGGGGACAAAGGGGCGGCCTGGCCCCATGCCTGTGTCAGGTCCACCGCCGAGCCAAGCGTGCCGAGGCAGATGGCAGCCAGGGCCTGACGATATGTGCCGATACGTGTTAACCTGAAATCGCTCAACCCGGCACCCCTGCTCCACGCATAACAGCCGCCAGATGCCGCCAAGAATCGTCGCAACATCAATGGCTGCTTGGGTTTTGACAGAATTGTCACCCTTTAGAGTACCACCGCACCCGCTATCCTGTCAAGCTACTAGCAGGCATCGGGTGCGGCAAGGCTTTATGGTGGCTGTAGCTGAAGTCGCAAGACTTCAGTGAGGGTGCGCCTGAATTCTGGCGAATTCAGCTACGTGCCAGGATTTCCTGCCGTACGCGCAGGCAGCGATCGTATCCGAACGGGCCCCTATGACGCTTTTGTACTACGACCCGCTGTTTCTCGAGCATCGCACGGGCGCGAACCATCCGGAGCGACCCGAGAGGCTGGTGCGGGTTGTAACGCACCTCAAGGATACGGGCCTCGAGGCCCGCTGCACGGCGGTCTCTTGGAAGCCCATGGCGGCCCAGCGGCTGACTTTGGTCCACGATCCGGCCTACGCGGCCGATATCGAGGCGATTGCACGACGGGGTGGCGGCCGGCTGGATGCCGACACGACATGTAGCGCCAAATCGTACGACGCGGCTGCGCTCGCCGCTGGTGCGGTGGAGGATGCGGTCGAGCGGGTCGTACGGGGCGATGACCGCCAAGCCCTGTGCCTGGTGCGTCCACCGGGGCACCATGCCCTGGCCGGGGCGGCAATGGGTTTTTGTCTGTTCGGCAATGTCGCGCTGGGTGCGCGAGTGGCGACGAGGCAACTGGGGCTCGATCGTGTCCTGGTGGTCGATTTCGACGTGCACCACGGCAACGGCACGCAGGCCATTTTCTGGGACGATCCGCAGGTCGGCTTCCTGTCGATCCACCGCTGGCCATTTTACCCTGGAACCGGCGCCAGCGACGAAACCGGTGGCGGTCATGCCGTCGGGTCCAAATTGAACATTCCGGTCAAATTCGGCACTCCCCGGACGCAATACCTTGCTGAGTTCCAAAGTGCCTTGGAGCACTTGGCGGCGAAAATGCGGCCGCAACTGCTCCTGGTGAGTGCCGGCTTTGATGCCCATCGCGAGGATCCCATCGGATCACTCGGGTTGGAGACGGAAGATTTCGGCGAATTGACCAACGCCGTTCTGGACGTGGCCCAAACGTATGCCGGTGGCAAGGTCGTCAGCGTCTTGGAGGGGGGCTACAACGCGCATGCCTTGGCCGATAGCGTTGCTCTGCATTTGACAACCATGCTGGACTGGCCGAAATAGCAAGGTTCCGACTCCATCCGGCCGGTAGGTCTCGATCGAAGCGGCGTTTTCCTGCGGACCGACAACATTATCGAACTGTTGTTCACCAAGGGCTTCTACGCGGCGGTGCCGGTCACCGGCAGCATCAGCTACTTCACTGGCACCACCGTGGTCCCGTAGGACGGCATCTGTCGCTTCCGGCCGTCTTGCCCCCATCAGGCCAAGTCGCGCGAAAGCCGGCCGCCGCCAGCATCGGCTTTTCGCGCGGCGCGGCTTTTCAGGGGTCTAGCGCTCCTTTATCTTAGTGCCTGGTCGCCCGCGGCGTTGGGATGGGTGCCAGGGCCACCCTGGCTTCCCCGATGGCGCGCTCACAAGTGTGTGAGCATGGTACCCGAACCGCCGCTGCGCATCCGCTGCATAACCTCTTCTGGAGCACTCGGACATGAAACGACGATCTGACGGAAACTTCATCCTCGGCTGTGCGGTCCTGTTCGGATCTCTTTGCGCGTCGAGCCGCGCGGCGGACCAACCTTCGACGGTCGTGCCCGTCCCACACGTAGGGACGGAAGCCCGGCACGAGAGCTTCAATAACCGAGTCAAGCAAGGCAACGTCGATCTGATCCTCATCGGCGACTCGATTACCCACGGTTGGGAAGGCGCCGGCAAGGACGCATGGCAAAAGTATTACGGCAAGCGTAATGCCGTGAACCTGGGAATCGGCGGCGATCGCACGCAACACGTCCTGTGGCGGCTGGACCACGGCAACGTCGACGGCATCTCGCCCAAACTGGCCGTGCTGATGATTGGCACCAACAACTCGAATCGCGACGACAACACGGCCGACCAGATCGCCGCGGGCCTCGAGGCGATCGTCAAAAAGCTGCGCGAGAAGCTGCCGCAGACTAAGGTGCTCGTGCTGGCCATCTTTCCGCGCGGCGAAAAACCCAATCCCCAGCGCGAAAAGAACGCCAAGGCCAGCGAGCTGGCCTCAAAGCTGGCCGACAACAAGATGGTCTATTACCTGGACATTGGCCCCAAGTTTCTAAACGCCGACGGCACGTTGAGCAAGGATATCATGCCCGACTTGCTGCACCTGAGCCCGCAAGGCTATGAGATTTGGGCCACGTCGACCGAGCCCAAGGTAGTCGAGCTGATGGGCGAGAAATAGGCCCGTGGCGCCGAACTATGGGTGCCATGCCCGCCGGCACGGCCCGGCCCATACTAACCCGACGCGCAAGCGAGGGATTCTTCCCGCCATCGTTCATCGAAAGAAGAATCCCTCGCTTGCCAGCATTATGCAACTGACAGCGACAGATCGCCGGTATCCGATTACAGCCGCAACGCGGCGACCTGCATTAGCCAGGGGCATCTCCCCTGGGAACAGCGATCGACGTTGCGCTTCAAGCCCCAACGGGGCGATCTGAGAGCGCCCCGTTGGGGCTGTCAAATCGTTTCTTGAGACACCGAGTCCAGGGGCGATGCCCTTGGCTATTACAGGTTGGGCCTTCGGCCCACCAACACCCGCTGACCGCTCTGCCTGCACTTGCATAATGCTGTTGCGCGTCGGGTTAGTATAATACGCTGCGCACGCGCGATTCACCGCGCTAGCGGCCCAGCCAGTTCCTGGTGCCAAGCGCCAGAATGGTCCGCAGGGCTTCCCAGGCTTCGGCGGAGTTGATCTTCGACGTGCCGTGCTGGCGATCGACGAATGTGATCGGGGTCTCATCAAACTTCGCGCCCAGACGCTTCAAGTGCCACAAGATTTCCTCCTGAAACGAGTATCCCCGAGAGCGAACTGCGCCGAAATCCATGCGTGCCAAAATCGACGTTCGATAACAGCGAAACGCGCCGCTGCAATCGTTCGGACGCAAACCGAGCATCCAGCGTGCGTACGTGTTGACGGCGCGGCTCATCAGGTGCCGACGCAGCGGCCAGCCCTCGATCCCCCCGCCTGTGACGTAGCGCGAGCCGATCACGACGTCGGCTGTCGGCGCACCGTCGGCACCCTCCATGCCCGCGATCAGGGCCGGCACGTGGCGTGGGTCGTGGCTGAAATCGGCGTCCATGTTGAGCACGTACGTGTAGCCATGCTCGATCGCATCCCGCATGGCCGCGATAATCGCGGTGCCCAGGCCCAGTTTTCCGGCGCGGTGCAGACAGCGGAACCGCGGCTCGGTGACGGCTTTGGTGTCGCACCATGCTCCGGTTCCATCCGGCGAGCCGTCGTCGACCACCAGAATGTCCACGTCTGGCGCGACAGCAAACAGGGCATCCACCAGTCGGGGCAAGTTTTCGATCTCGTTGTACGTGGCCAGTGTGACCAACGTGCGATGGTTGGGCATGTGTTGATCTCGACTGAATGCAGGCGGTTCCAACGATCCGCCACGCGTTGGGCCTCGCCTGTTCCGAAGCATTGTCTCCGTCTACAATCTAGCTTTGAAATCCGGCCGGCAAGAAACCCGCCTTTTGACACCTCGTGCGATGAGTGTTTCTTCGGAGTCTGCCGCCGGGCCACCCGCTGCCGCTCCTCCCTACCCTGACCTAGCGGTCTACGGCCGCGACTTCTGGTACACGTACGTCGCCAACACGGCCTTTATGTTGGCGGTCTCGTTGATGTACCGCTATGCCGATTTCGTGCTGTACCTGGGGGGCAACGAGTTGACGGTCGGCTGGATCGTCGGCACCGGCATGGTCGGCGGCCTCTCGATGCGATTCTTCCAGGGTTTTGGCATCGATCATTTCGGCGCGCGGCGGGTTTGGCTGTGGTCGATGACCGGCTTTATCGTGAGTCTGCTTGGACATCTGTGGATCGATTCCGCGGACGGTGCTGGCATTTACCTGTTGCGAATCTTGTACACCACCTGCATGGCCGGCACGTTTGGGGCCTCGATCACCAGCGTCTCGCGCAGCTTGCCGCTGGCGCAGATGGCCGAGGTCATCGGCTCGCTGGGCACCTCGGGCTTTATTGCCATGGCGCTCGGCCCGCAGCTTGGCGATTTGTTGTGCGGTCGGCAGACGATCACGCGGGGCGATCTCGACACCATGTTCTACGTCGCGGCGGCCTTGGGCGCCGTGTCGCTGGTGTGCGCCGAGTTGGCCACTCGCGGCCATGCCGCGCCACGCCGACGCCGCAAGCCACCGTTGGCGTGGTTGCTGCGCCGCTACCATCCGGGCGGCGTTCTGGCGCTGGGAATCGTGATGGGAATCGGTTTCGTCCTGCCTACCACATTTCTGCCGACGTACGTGAAGCACCTGGACATCCCGAACACCGGGCCCTTCTTCATCGTTTACGCCGTCACGGCCTTTCTGGCGCGCCTGGCAACGCGGCGATTGCCCCAACGCATCGGTGTGCGGCCGATGGTGCTTCTGGGGCTGGCGGCGCTGGTTGTCAGCCTGTTGTGCTATATGGTTGTCGAAACCCAGTGGGGTCTGGCGCTACCCGGCGTGTTTGCCGGCATTTCCCACGCGGTGCTCTTTCCCGCGGTGACGGCTCAGGGCAGCTCCGCGTTTCCCAATCGGTATCGGGGACTGGGCACGACCGTCATGCTGGCGATGCTCGATATCGGCACGCTCGTGGGCGCGCCGCTCGTGGGCGGCCTGGTCGAATACAGCCAGAACTTCGGCCTACCGGGCTATCCCACCACATTTTTGGTCCTGAGCGCCGGCATAACGCTCACCGGTGTGTTCTATGCCGCGAGCGGGCGGCGATAACCTGACACTGTGTGTCTGTGTAGCGCGAGGTCCTACCGTAATGGCAAAACTCAACGAACAGGGCTACAAGGGCGACCTGGCCTACATTCACGACGTCGGCTACGGCGGCCACGCCCGAGAGGCCGGCGCGTGGCTGCTCAAATCGTTTCGCGCTGCCGGCCTGACCGACGGCCTGGTCGTCGACCTGGGATGCGGCAGCGGCATCTGGGCCGAAGCACTCGCGAAGGCCGGTTACGATGTCCTGGGTTACGATCTGTCGCCAGCCATGATCGCCATCGCCAAGCGCCGAGTCCCGACCGGCCGCTTTGTCGCGCAGTCGTTCATATCGGCCGACTTTCCGCTCTGCGTCACGGTGACCGCGATGGGCGAAATCTTCAATTATCTCTTCGACGAGCGTAATTCGTCGCGCGAGCTGGGCAAGCTGTTCGCTCGCATTTACACGGCTCTGGAACCCGGCGGCTTTTTCGTCTTCGACGGCGCCGCGCCGGGTCGCACCGGCAAGACCGGCGAAACGCGCGCGTTTGCCGAGGGCAAGGATTGGGCGGTCGCGGCGGTCGCCCGCGAAGATCGAGCGCGAAAACGTCTGACTCGCGAAATCACGAGTTTTCGAAAGCTCGGCACGTTGTATCGCCGCGACCACGAAGTACACGTCTTGCGCCTGTTCGATCGTGCCGAGATCCTCAAGCAACTCCGCGCCCGTGGCTTTCGAGCAAGCACCCTGCGCGGCTATGGCGACACACGATTCCCTGCCGGATATCTTGGCTTCGTAGCCCGCAAACCCAAGTAATGCCAGCCGACGCGCCGATCAATTCACTAACCCGACGCGCAAGCGAGGGATTTCTCGACGGCGGTCCAAATAATCCCTCGCTTGCGCATCGGGTTGGTATGGCTTGGGCCGTGCGGCTGCCGCGGCGCCCTATTTTCCGGCAATCTGTCGATAGTAATCGATCGACATGCGCAGTCCCTGTTCGAAATCGACCTGCGGCTCATAGGCCAGTCGAGAGCGGGCTTGCGTGATATCGGCCAGACTTTCGCGCACGTCGCCCACGCGCGGCGGAGCGTGCACTGACGTGAGCCTGGTACCCAAAAGTTGGTTGAGCGTCGCAATCAGCTCGAGCAGGTCCGTGCTGCGGCCGTTGGCCACATTGAACGTCCGCCCGCTGACGAGCTTGGCATCGGCGTCGGCGGCCAGCAGGTTGCCGTGGACGACGTTGGCCACGTACGTGAAGTCGCGCGATTGATGCCCGTCTCCGAAAATCGTGGGCTGCTTGCCGGCCATCATGGCCGTGATAAACAGCGGAATCACCGCGGAGTACTGGCTATGCGGATCCTGACGCGGGCCGAACACATTGAAGTAGCGAATCGAAACGGTCTCGAAGCCGTAAGTGGCGCTAAAGGCCTGGCAATACAATTCGCCGGCCAGTTTCGCGGCGCCGTACGGCGAGATCGGGGCGGGCAGATCGGTTTCGCGCTTCGACGAGGTCGGCTGATCACCGTACGCACTACTCGATCCGGCATAAACCACGCGTCGTACGCCGGCCTTGCGCGCCTCGTCCAGCACACACAGCGTACCTGTGACGCAGGCGGCGTGCGTGTCCAACGGCCGCTCGACACTGCGCGGGACCGAAGCCAAGGCGGCGTCATGGAATACGCAATCGACCCCTTTGACGGCCGCGGCCACCGCCGAGACGTCCGCAACGTCGCCTTCGAGGAACTCGATTTTGCCATCCAGGTGCTTGAGGTT
>CAZUPX010001214.1:0-3561 GCA_964622155.1 uncultured Planctomycetaceae bacterium
GGCAACTCCGAGTCGCTCACGCCCGAGGCTTTTCGTCTCAGCGGCGTGCTGCTGCTGACGATCGTCTGGTGGTTGACCGAACCGATTCCCATTCCGGCGACGGGCCTGTGTGGCGTGGTGTTGGCGGTGATCGTCGGCGCGGTGCCGGACGACGGAGCCGGGCGGTTCGAGCAGGCCAAGGTGGCGCTGGCACAGTTCGGCAATCCAACGATGTTCTTTTTGTTGGGCGGCATGTTCATCGGTCGAGCCATGAGCCGCCACGGACTCGACCGTCGCCTCGCCCTGTCGATCGTCACCACGCGTTGGGCCGCCCATTCACCCACGACGCTGCTGGCCGCCGTCGGCCTGTCGGTCATGCTGATTTCGATGTGGATCTCGAACACGGCCGCCACTGCCATGATCTACCCGGTGACGATGGGGATCATCTCAGTGCTGGCCACGGGCATGGGCCCGTCGGGCGTTGGGTTCGCTTCATCACGATATGCCTCGGCGCTGCTGTTGATGACAGCCTATGCCTCGAGCGTCGGCGGCATCGCCACGCCGATCGGCACGACCACGAACGTCGTGGCGATGGGCTTTTTTCGGCAGCAGGAATTCTTTGGCCGCTCGGTCGACTTCGGCCGCTGGACCGCGATCGGCGTGCCCCTGATGTTGGCCCTGTTCGTGGCGCTATTCATATGGCTGAAGCTGCTCGCGCCCCCGGCCCGGCTCGACCTGACGACGCTGCGAACTTATCTTCGTGCCGAGCACAAGAAGCTCGGCCGCTGGTCGATTGGCCAACTCAACACGCTAGCGGTCTTCTTGATCGTCGTCGTGCTGTGGGTCGCGCCGTCGGTGCTGCTGATGGCCGGGTATGACGAAACCAGCGATTGGCTCCGCATTCACTTTCCCGAAGAGATCGTGGCCCTGATGGCGCCGGTGCTGCTGTTTCTGCTGCCGGTCGACTGGCGTCGTCGCGAGTTTTCGCTGTCGGCGGACGACTGGGCGAAAATTGACTGGGGCACGCTGCTCTTGTTTGGCTCGGGCTTGTCGCTCGGTTACTTGATGTTCAAGACCGGCCTGGCGTTGCACCTAGGTCAGAGTGCGTTCGATGCCCTGGGCAGCGACGATATCTGGCTGATCACGGCGGTGGCGATCGCCGGCAGCATCCTGCTCAGCGAGTTCACGAGCAATGCCGCCACGGCCACGGCGCTGATTCCGGTCGTGATGGCGATTTGCCGCGAGGTCGAGATCGATCCGATTCCACCGCTGATGGGCTGCACGCTGGCGGCCAGCTTTGGCTCGGCCCTGCCCGTCTCGACGCCCCCCAACGCGATCATCTACGGCTCCGGGCTACTGCCGGCGCGGCGGATGATCGTGGCCGGCGTGGGCTTTGACGTCGCCTGTGGCGTGGTGATCTGGTGCGTGCTGCGAGTCGCCTACTCGCTCGGCTGGTCGCCGCTGGCGCAGTAGGCCGGAGGCTGTTGGCGAGAGCCCCGACACTCTTTGACCGATAGCCGGCCGCCTACGTGGGCTTCTCTTTCCGCTTGAACTCGGAGTCGTGGTCTTTCATGAACTGGCGCAAGTCGTCGGCAAAGTTCAGTAGCCGCTCCCACTGCTCGACGTACAGCGTCACCGGCATGCGCTGCAATCCGTAGACGCTGATCGCCCCTTTGGCGCTGACCTTGCAGTAGAGCTGCCCGCGCTTGGGCTGCTCCACCTCGGCCAGCAGCTTCGACGCCTCATCGACCGCGATCTCCCCGGCGGCCAGCTTCGCGAGAATCTCTTCTTTTTTCATGGGATGGTCGTCAGTCGTTAGTGGTCAGGAAAGATAAAGACGAGGAATTTAACACAATGGCACGAACGAAGACACGAAGGGCACAATGACGACAGCAGAATTTCCCTGCCCCCTCGCTAGGCCACTCTAACATTGACGCGCCGCAAAAACGGTCCTTGCTGGTGGCCAGCGGCGCCGGTCCCCTTGTACCCTAGCTGTACGTCAATGTTTTCCCACAAAACGAGCATGTCGGCAATCCGGGTCATGGCTCGAATATCGCCGTCTTGCGACACGACCAGTCCCAGCGAGCCGGGCTTGTCGAAACAGTAGCGCATCATGGCACGGTGACGCGTGCCATACTGTGTCAGCTCTGCGATTCGCAGCCGCTGGGGATCGGCGAGTGAGTCGCGGGCGACATAAATATCGCTCAACAGGTTATCGGTTCGCACTTCCACGCCAAAGCCGTGTACGCCCATGTAGCGGTCCAACAGCACAAAGCCGTCGACGCACGACAGTGAGGCGATGAACCGCACGGCCCCCAGCACTTCTTTCTTGTGCTCGGCCAGCGCCGCCGCCAGGGGCCGCTCGTCGGCCGCGGCGTACGGCAGCACGTCGGCCGGGGGCTCGTTGGCCGGCGATGGCAAGACTCCGGGCCGGTTCGACAGGTGCACGCCCACCAAGGCCCGCAGCGATTGCAACAGCCGGTCGTAACGAATCGTGTACTTGACGTTCAGGCCGTCCAGCGACGCGTCGGGCGCGATCAACAGTCCGCCGCCGTGGCGATAGCGCTGAATGTTCAACAGAATTCGGCAAGTGGCGTTCAGCCACCGCATCAGCATCTCCGACTCCAGCTCCTCGGGCGTGACGCCCGGCTCGCCGGGGCCGCAGGGCACTTCGGCCAGGTAGCTGCGCAGGTGGCCGGCCAGCAGATCGTGTACCGGGCCCGACCACAACACGTCGTGATACTCTTCGACCAACGTGTTCTGCTCGAGACTGCCGATCAGCGTGTCGTTCTGATAGACGGAGATGTTGCCCACGCCGGTGATCGTGGCCTGAAACAAGCCCGGGCGAGAGATCATGTTCACCGCGTCCAGCACGATGTAGTCGCTGGTGCGCGGCTCCTGGTCGACCATGCCCCAGATGAACAGCTTGTTCTTCTTGTCGCGATAGACGGCCAGCGACGACACGGCCGGATCGGCCGCCCGAGCCAGCTTGGTCAGCGTCCGCACGTCGAACGGCAGCGGGCGATCGAAGGCAATGTGGTTCCAGTGATCGGCCGGCCGCCGCCCGTGGCTAGTTCGCTCGGGAATTTGTTCCTCGGGATCGCCATAATTGACCGTGCAGAGAATCGGCCGCCCCTCGTCAGTTTTCAAGCTGGCAAAATACAGAGTTTCGAGCAACCGGGTCAGCACCGCATCGGGCGGGGTCTGCGCATCAGAGCGGAGCCGGCTGGAGACCAGCTTCGCCAGGTGACCCGGATATTGGCTGCTTCGGTCGGTCATGAGGGCGTCAAACGTTCAGAGTCGTCTTTATCCGCAGATTTCACAGATTTCGCAGAGGGTTTGGAAGTCTGCATCGTGCCGCCTACCCAAGAACCCGTATTCCTTCCGTCAAATCTGCGCAATCTGCGGATCACTGTTTTCAATGGTTAACTGCGTAGGGTGCCACGGTTGGCCTGTCGAACCGTGACTACCCAGCCCGATCTGCTACTGCCGCAATTTCGGCAACGGCGGACTATCAAAAAAGGGGCGGGGGCGTCAACCCCGAGTCATCTGTCAAGTCCGTCGTTTGGCCGTTCGACTTGA
>CAZUPX010001215.1:0-3325 GCA_964622155.1 uncultured Planctomycetaceae bacterium
CCCGAGGCGACCATCTCGATGAATACTTCGCGGGCGCGGCTGGTGTCGATCTGGCCTTCCTGAATGGCCTTGAGCAGTTCGTGCAAGTGCTTGGGTCGTAGCGCGAACTTTTCGACGTCGATCTTTTGCTCGTTGAGCGTCCGCATCACGTCCTGTTGCACCCAATTGCTGGCCAGCTTGCCGTCGCCGCACAGCTCAGCCAGCTCGACGTAATAGTCCACCAGGGGTCGGCCGGCGCTGACCAGCACGTCGCTGTCGTAGGGCTTGATCCCGTAGGTCGCTTCGAGCCGCTGCCGCAAGTCGGCCGGCAACTCGCCCAGCGACGCACGTGCCGCGTCGATCTCGCCCGCGGTAGGTCGGACTGGCACCAGATCGGGATCGGGGAAATAGCGGTAATCGCTCGATTCTTCCTTGTGACGCTGGCCGCGCGTGACGTTGGCCACGTCGTCCCAGCCGCGGGTTTGCTTGGGCACGTCGCCCAACCGCTGGCCCGTTTCTTGCCACACCTGGAAGTGCCGCTCGGCCTCGTACTCCATCGCCCGCTCGACCGCGCGGAAGCTATTCATGTTTTTGACTTCCACGATCGGCGTGGCCACCTTGCCCTCGGGCGTGTCGAGGTGCAGGTTTATATTGGCGTCGACCCGCAGGCTTCCCTCCTGCATGTTGCAGTCCGAGACGCCCAGGTACGTCAGCAATAGCTTGAGTTCCGACAGGTAGGCCTTGGCCTCCAGCGGCGAGCGCATATCGGGCTGGCTGACGATCTCCAACAGCGGCGTGCCGGCCCGATTCAGGTCGATGCGGCTGTCGGCCTGTCCGGCCACTTCGTCGTGCATGCTCTTGCCGGCGTCTTCTTCGAGATGGGCCCGAATGATGCCGATACGTTTGGTTTCGAAGCGACCCTTGGGATCGCTGATCTCGAGCCAGCCGTCGTGCGAGAACGGCAGGTCGTACTGGCTGATCTGGTATCCCTTGGGCAAGTCGGGATAGTAGTATTGCTTGCGGTCCCACTTGGTGAACGGCGCGATCTGGCAATTGAGCGCCACCGCCGTCTTCAAACCCAGCTCGAACGCGCGACGGTTCATCACCGGCAGCGAGCCGGGCATGCCGATGCACACCGGACAGGTCTGCGTGTTGGGGGGCGATCCGAACTTCGTGCTGCAGCGGCAGAACAGCTTCGTGCGCGTCAGAAGCTGCACGTGTACTTCGAGGCCGATGATGGTGGTATAAGGCTGCGTCACTGTCAGGCTACCATGGCCGGAAAACGCTGATGCCAATCGGTCGCTTGCTGAAACATGTGCGCGGCTCGCAACAAACGCTCTTCTTCGAACGGCGGCGCCTGCAACTGCAAGCCGATGGGCAGACCCGTTGAGCTGAATCCGCACGGAAAGGCGATGCCTCCGACGCCAGCCAGGTTCGCACTCACGGTATAAAGATCGACCAGGTACATCGCCAGCGGGTCGTTCACCTTCTCGCCGAGTTTGAACGCGGGGCTCGTCGTCACGGGACCAACGATCAAGTCGACCTCGCTGAAGGCCTGGTCGTAATCCTGCCGGATCAGACGGCGCACCTTGAGGGCCTTCAAGTAATACGCGTCGTAGTAGCCCGCACTCAGTGCATAGGTGCCCAGCATAATCCGGCGTTTCACTTCGGCGCCGAAGCCTTCGGCGCGGCTGACGCGATACATCCGCACCAGCGGATTGTCGATCTGTTCGGCTTCGGCGTGCTTGCCGGCGGCCACCAGTTGTGCTCGCTCTGTCGCGAGGTCGGCAACTAGCTTCTGTTCGTCGGTGCGATGGCCATAGTGCACTCCGTCGTAGCGGGCCAAATTGCTCGAAGCCTCGCAAGGCGCGATGATGTAGTACGTCGCCACGCCATACTTGCCGTGCGGCATGGAAATCTGCTTGACCGTGGCTCCGAGCGATTCGTAAACCTTGACCGCATCGCGGACGGCCTTCTCGACCTCGGGCTCCAGCCCCTCGCCAAAATGTTCGCGAACCAAACCGAGTCGCAAACCCCGCAGAGTCTCCTTCACCGTTTGGCTGTAACGCGGAACTGGCAGGTTGACCGACGTCGAGTCGAGCGGGTCGTGGCCCGCCAGGACCTCGAGCAACAGTGCCGCGTCTTCGGCCGTGCGTGCCAGCGGGCCGACCTGATCCAAGCTGCTAGCGAAAGCCACCAGTCCGTAGCGGCTGACGCGGCCGTAGGTGGGCTTCAGTCCGGTCACGCCGCACAAGCCGGCCGGCTGGCGAATCGAGCCGCCGGTGTCGGTGCCGATCGAAAGCGGTGCCATACTCGCCGCCACCGCCGCCGCCGAGCCGCCGCTGGAGCCGCCGGGTATCCGGGTCAGGTCCCAAGGATTCGCCGTTTTTTGAAAGGCGGAATTTTCCGTCGAGCCCCCCATGGCGAACTCGTCCATGTTCGTCTTGCCAATCAGCACTGCGTCGGCCGCCTTGAGACGTGCGATGACGGTGGCGTCGTAAGGGGGCCTGAAGTTCTCGAGGATTCTCGACGCGCACGTCGTGAGCTCGCCCTGGGTGCATAGCAGGTCTTTAATCGCCACGGGCAGGCCGGCTAAGAGGCCCAGCGGCTTGCCTTGGCCGCGGCGCTGGTCAATCTCGGCCGCACGAGCGAGCGCCGCCGGACGATCGACTCTCAAAAAGGCCTTGACCTGCGGATCGTGCCGTTCGATCTGATCGAGATAGGCCGTGGTCAGCTCGACCGAGGTGAGCTTGCCCGCATTAAGCTGGGCCAGAAGTTCGGTAGCGGTGCGGCGCAGTAGCGACATGCGAATCTACTCGCCGAGCACGGCGGGGACCCGATAGAACTCCCGATCGTGATGCGGGGCGTTGGCCAAGGCGGCCTCGCGATCGAGGCTCGGCCGCAGATCGTCGGGTGCAAAGACGTTGGCCACATCGACGGCATGCGCCATCGGTTCGACGTTCTCGGTGTTCAATTCGCCCAGCGACTCGACGTAGGCCACGATCTGGCCCAACTGCTCGGTCATCAACTCCAGCTCGGCCGGCGTCAGTCGCAGGCGGCCCAGCAGCGAAACTTTTTCGACTTCCTGGCGGCTGAGCGACATTTGGATCGTGGCTGGTGGTTAGTGGCTGGTAGGTATCGAGGACGCGTCCACCCGTCACAGCTCACGTGCGCTCGACGCTGTCGACGGGCGCACAGCATCGAACAGAGAAATCACTTGTCGCCGTATCAATCCGGCATGGCCGACTTTGCCGCGGCCGGCAGCTTGAACGGTGCGGTGCGGACGCGCTTGGTAACAGCTCCAGAGCGAATGCACTGCGTACACGCCTGGATGGTCTTGTTCGTA
>CAZUPX010001216.1:0-2060 GCA_964622155.1 uncultured Planctomycetaceae bacterium
CTGGTCGCTCTTGTTCCGCGTGAACTCGGTCTCGGTGTGGGTGTCGACGGCGAAGACCTTGATGTCCTGCAACACGATCTTGGCCGCCGTGACATGCAGATCATTGCCGGGCTGCTTGAAAACCAGTACGTCAACGCGGTCGCCCGGCAGGATCAAGTTGCTGGAGCCTGTCACGGGGTCGACCTTGACGTGGACGACGCGCATACCCTGGGGAATGTCTCTGGCGGCACCCAGCGTCTCATCTACGCCGAGCAGCTTCGATGACAAGATCGGTTCGCCCGTGTAGAGCTTCATCCGGCAGCGTTTGCCCTCGACATCTTCGAGCTTGGTCAGGGCGCCGGCGGGAATGATACTCTTGGGCCATTCCTCGAGCTTGATGTTTTGCGCCGTGAGTTCGTCGTTGGCGTTGATGTCGGCCATGGCGACAAAGATCGGCAGCTTTTCGCCCGAGTCCACAGACCTGTTCCGCGCGTCCATGAATTGGCTCATGCCGATCGCGGCCACGAGGCCACAACCGAGCGCCAACGCCACTAACACGATTGATTTAGAGCGCATGAACCTCTCCGCTAAAACTTGCCGCTATCTCTTAACCGATCCGGTTTATCCGCATGTTCGTCAAAGACTGTTTCCGGGCTGAGAGTTCCGATGTTTTCATGTAGAACATTGGCGTCCGCAGGCAGCAGACTTGATAAAAAAGGAACAAAAACGGCGCGCCTCGCAAGCGCTTCTGGCCGAAGGATTTACCATGTGGCGAAAAGCGTCCGAGGAATCGCTGCCACCGGAAGAGTCTTCCAAAGCCGCAGGCCTTCTGCCGCGCTCGTGCAAGCGCGCCTGCCGGTGGAATCGGTGGCTCTGAAAGCCCCTGCGATGCCGGCTACGGCAGCATTCCGACGTACGCAAAATAGGCAATCGTTCCGATCGCGATAGGGATGCCGTAGGGCAACAGCAGCATGGAGCTCTTTCGCTCGGCGGCGATCGCCGACAACTTCTCGGGATCGCGGATCGTAACCATCTCGTCCCAGATCTTCAGGAACTGCCAATAGTGTTTGTGCCACGCTCGGCGGTACAGTACCATCCCCACGGCGATTGCGCCGCCGACAAGGGCCGAAACGCAAAACGCGTACAACGTGATCGTGCCTCCAACCCACGCGCCAACACCGGCCAGCAGCTTGACGTCGCCCGCACCCATCCCACCGATGGCGTAGGCAGGCAACAAGAGCGCAAGTCCGATAATCGTTCCCACCAGGCTCCACCCGAGTCCTTCCCAACCGAACGACACGGCACTGACGGCCCAGCCGCTGACGATCATTGAAAACGTGAGCCAATTGGGCACCTTGAGCTTGTAACCGTCAATCACCGCGGCCACGATGAGCGCCGCGGTCACCAGCCAAGCGGGCCAGTTTTCGCCCAGAGTCGGGCCGAACACAGCCGAATCAATCATCCCAATGTCCTTTGCTTCACCAGGCGATGCTACCCGATCGAGCCACTTACGACCGCACCAACACGCACCCCACGAGGGCTGCCAGAACGGTGAAGAAGTAGCACATCGTCTGGATGGCCTCGACCATCAGCTCGGAAGGTAGTACGGGGTACATAACGGCGCTCTCAAAGTGAGTTCCGGGGGAGCGCTGTCTAAAAGTGGCGCGCGCCCCTCCGGTAAGACAAGCCTAGCACCCGATTGTCATCGGTCCTTCGCCCCAAGCAAAAACAGCGCGAAAGAGCTGAGCCGGTAATCGGCGGGGAGATTTCGTGTCGCGCCGGCGGTCTATTGTCTCCAACCACTAAGCCGCGATTTCAGAAGCCGCGCCCCTATCGCCGGCGTGCGCGGCAGAATCGAAAAAACCCCTCGGCGCCGTTAATGGCCGCCGAGGGGTTTAAGTCGCTCCTAGACAAGCCGGCCCTGCGTTTGCAAAAAGGCACGGCTTGCACGCTTGAAGCGTGACGGTTTAGCTCGCGCCGCCGATCGAGTTGGCAACGTTGGTGAACGTGGTTTTGGCGTTCGTGCCCAACGAGTTAATGGCGGTCAAGCAGACGATGATAATCAAGGCCAGCATCACGGC
>CAZUPX010001217.1:0-4156 GCA_964622155.1 uncultured Planctomycetaceae bacterium
GAGCATGGCCAGGTGCAGCTTGCCGATCGGGCCGCGCCACAGCGCGCGCTGCTTTTGGTGTTGTTCGACGAGCGTTTGTTTCTCATAGACGCGCTCTTCGCTGGTCGCGTAGTGCGTGTGCCAGGCAAGCACCATCCGCTCGCGCAGCGGCCAGGCCGTAAAGATCATGCGATAGAACCATGCCGCCCGAATCGGGTCGAGCGCGCTGACGCTGGTGCGATACGACTCGAACATGGCGTCGGAAAAAGCATCGATGGCCGCTGCGGCACGTCCATCTGGACCGTGCGGCGCGCCGCTGAGCACGCGTGCCACGGTCGCTTCGCAACCGTCAGTCAGGTCGCGCTGCGCCTCGGCCCAGGTCGCGCCGAATCCGGCCCGCCGGTGCAGGCGCAGCACCTTGGCAAGATCCCACGGGTCCTGCGGGCTCGGTTCGTAAGCGAGCCAGGCGGTCGCGGGATCGTGCTGCCAGCGGATCGTTTGCATGATGGCTACTTACCGGCTCGCGTGGATCGTGATGTCGCCCAGCTCCTTCACTTCACCAGGCTTCGAAACGCCGATTTCGTAATTCCGTTCGCCATTGGCGAACGCGTTGTTCAAGTTCAAGTAGATGAACACCCCAGGCACGATCCCATCGAGCTCGAAATTGCCGTCGGCATCGGTGACGCGCTTGGTGTGTTGATGGCCGGAAAAATTGTCGTAGAACGGCAGGTTTAGCAATGCATTTCCCTCCGGCTCCTTGTCGCGATGCATCCTGAACCGCGTGAAGTTGCTTATCTCAGGCGCCGGTGCGCCGCCATCGTAAATGTAACGCCCGCGGACCGTGGCGCATGGCTGCAAAGTCACGTCGATCGGTTTTCCGTCGGCCGGGGCTTCGACCTCGGCCACCGTGCCAGCTTTGGCGTCCTCGGAGAAGAGGTACACCGAATACTTACGCCCCGCCTGGGCCGCATCGATGCGGAACATACCGTCCTGTGAGTCCTGACTGCTGAAGTAACCTTCGAAGTTGGATTCCGCGCAGGCCGCCCGGAGCTTTTTGACGGGCTTGCCATCGGGGCTCAGGGCTCGCAGGACCAACTCGGGACCTCGATTCAACGAGATCACAAATGGTTCGCTCTGCCCCTGGCTCGGCACGTCGACCTCCAGAATGCCATTGGGATAGATGCCCTCCCGATTGCGCCGGACGCGGGGATCGTGTACCGCCAGTCGATAAAAACCTTTCTCGGGTGCGTCGACCAGCAGGAAGCCCTTTCCATCCGCGGCGGTCACGTCAAAGCCGCCATCGGCATCGGTCGTGACCGGAAAGTAGGTGCCGTTGACACCCAGTTTGCGCCCTCGCTCGAGCTGGTAGACAACCTGTACCTGCGACACGCCGTCACCGGTCTGCGCATCGACCACGCGACCTTTCAGCGTGATGCCTCGGCGCAGCTTGATGTCATACTTGAGCTTGCGGTCCGGCGCAGCTTGCTGTTCGATTTGGCGGGCGCTGAGCGAGTTTTGGATTCCCGAGTAAGGCGCCGGTGGAAAGACTTTGATGAAATACATACTGGCCGAGCCCAGACGCAGCGTGTACCGCCCGTCGGCGTCACTTGTAGCATCGAGCATGTCGACGTTGGCGCCGCCGCGCCCGTTGGAATAGGGTGTCACTTCCAGTCGCGTTCCGGCAACGGGCTCACCGGTCTTCTCGTCGAGGAAACGTCCGTCGACAACGAGGGGGGTCTCGAGCACGAGCGTGAAGTTGGACTCGCGATAGGGAGCCTGAGAATCGTATCCCGGGTTCTTGATGGAGTCGGGGTGTGCAACGGATACACGCGTAGCGGCGAAGTCGGGGGCTTGCACCAGCAAGTCAGCCACCGCCCGGCTAGGAATCGCGTCAGTAATGCGGAACTTGCCCTGGGCGTCGGTCACGACCGCCGCGGGCCAGTACGCGCGCGGCTGTTCTGACTTCGTCTCTTCGGCTGTTAGTCCGAGGTACCAGCCGTTGTACTCCTCCTTCACGTTGCCGCCGCGGTTGATGACCGTGACCACGACGCGAGCATTGGCGACCGGTTCGCCATTCGGGGTGAAGACGGAGCCTTCGATGGGAGCGGACGGTTCCAGTCGAACCTCAATCGGCCCTTTGAGCCGCGACAGGTCAACAAGCGTTGCCGAGCCTTGTACTCCGTAGCCGGCGGCACGAATCACCAGACCGTTGGAATCCACTGTTTTGCGGATGAAGTCCGCTTCGAGGATGAACTGACCATCGGCACCGGTCTTGGTGGTGGCGATGGTTCGCACTCCCGGCCACCCGACCTGTCCGTTCAGCATTCTATCTCGGACCTCCCAATACAGGTCCGCGCCTTCCACTGGCTTTCCGTCGGCGGTGAGAACCTTGCCGGTGGCGCGCATATGCTCCGGATGATCGGGCGCGTCCTGCGGGCCAACGGGCGGGGTCGGCCTGCCGCCAGGCGTCGCGGTGCCAAAGGTGCCCGTGGGGCCGAGCATCGCGCCGCCAGGCTTCGCTGGCGCGATCTCGGCTGGCTTCGCCGTTTTCTCGACCGGCTGACTCGCTTCTTTCGGCGCTGGAGTCGGCGCCACGGCCGGTGGCGCCTCGGCCCGGGCAACTCCGCGCTGGCACATGGCGATCGTGCCGACCGCCGTGACGGCCAACACCAGCACTCCGACACCCCACAGCCGACCGAGACCCGGATGCGGCACGGCCTGGCTCAGGATGTGCTGAATGCGACCCCTCAGGCTCGATCGACGCCGCAGCGCCGCCAGGGCCAACGGGGGATCGGCTTGCGCCACCAGTCCCAGCAGCGTCTCGGCGTAGTCGACCGCCGAGTGACCCGCGGCCAAGGTCCAGTCGTCGCAAGCCTGTTCGCTGGCATGTTCCAGTCGCCGCTTGGCCCACCAGCCCAGCACTTGCCACGGCATCAGGCAGCAGACCAGCTCCGCCGCCAGCGCGGCCCAGTGGTCGCGTCGTTTCCAATGCGCCAACTCGTGGCACAGGATCGGCGTCCAGGTGGCGGCAGACCAGTCGCGCGCCGCGATTGTCGGCAGGAGCAATCGCGGGCGCCCGCCCCAGCACCAGATCATCGGACAGCGCACCGCATCCGTTTGATAGACGTCGACCGGCGTATTGCGCAAATTCAGCCGCTCTCGCGCCGCGGTCAGTGCGGCGATCACCGTGGGCTCGGGGCAAGGCTCGGCCGTGGCCAACAGTCCGCGGCCGCCAACCACACCGCGAAGCAACCGGCCGACCAGCACCAGCGTGGCGGCAAGCCAAGCCGCCGACAACAGGGCGAATACTGCGCCACGCGTCGTGTTGCTTTCGATGGTCGTGTCTGGCGCTACGAGCGCCGGCATCGCGCGCGCCAAGCGGGGTTGACTTTGTCCGAGTGGCAGGGTGACGGTGTCGGCCGCCGCTTCGCTCAAACGATCGACCGCCATCGGGTCTGCTTGCGTTTCCACTGCTCGGACCGTTGTCGGAAACGATTGAGAATTGCCGGATTTGTCGCTGGGCGTCGCGCTTGGAATCGCCACTTCGGTTGATTGTTGCACGACCAGCGCTTGGTCGGACGGCAACAACCCCCAACCGCATCGGCGCACGGCTTCGGTCGCCATCGGCGCCACAATGGCCGCCACAAAGGCCAGGACCAAAACGGCGTGTACGCGGGCAGGACGCCTCACCAAGTAGCGCGCGACGACCAATCCGATGAGGAAGATCGTCGTGCTCTGCAGGATCGCATCGCGAATCACCGCATCGAACGTCGTGACAAGATCACTCATCGCGGCACTCCTTCCGGCGTCGCTGGAGCATCTTGCGCAGCTCGGCTAATTCCGTGGAAGTCAATCGTTCGTCGTCCAATAAGTGTTCGAACAGCACCAACGGATCGCCTCCAAACATCCGCTCGGTAAACCCTCGCAGCGCATTGCGTCCTGCGTCGCTGCGCGACCGACGCGGCATGTAGATGTAGCTGCGACCGTCAGAGCGATGCTTCAGCCAGCCGGCCTTTTCAAGCTTCTGCAGCACCGACAGGACCGTCGTATAGGCGAGCTCTCTTTCGCCCGCCAGTTGCTCGCGCACCTGGCCGACCGTGGCTTCGCCCAAGTCCCACACGACGTTCATCACGGCGGCTTGCAACTCGCCAAGGCTATCCAAAGACCGTTTTGTCAT
>CAZUPX010001218.1:0-4815 GCA_964622155.1 uncultured Planctomycetaceae bacterium
ATTTTAGAGGGGGAGAGGGAAACGGAATGTCGAACACGTGTCGCCATCACCGCGCCCTCTCTCTACTCGACGTTCTCTGCGTTTCTACCTTCCTCGAAGTATCACATCACTTTAGCGACGTCATCGTCAAGTCAGCAGCTCGCGGATGGGTTGTCCTTCGGCGATCGAGATCGGCCGGCCCAAGTCGTTGATATTCTGTTTGGCTGGATCGATTCCCAACGCGGCGCACAACGTGGCTAGCACGGCTGCGGCCGAGACCGGGTTTTCGGCCACGGTCATGCCATCGGGTGTGCTTCGGCCGTAGACCTGGCCGCCGCGAACGCCGCCGCCCCCCAGTACGCAGCTCCAAGCGGAGGTGAAGTGATCGCGTCCGGCCTGCGCGTTGATCTTGGGCGTGCGACCGAACTCGCCCATCCAGAGGATCGTGGTGTGCTCGAGCAGGCCGCGCTCGGCCAGTTCCGCCACCAGCGTGCTCCAACCGGCGTCGAGCTGCTCGCACAGGGTTTTGACCGCGGGAAAGTTATTCTGGTGCGTGTCCCAGCCGGGGATTCCGTTTTCCAATCCGCCCAGCGTCACCTCGACAAACGGCACACCGCGCTCGACCAGGCGGCGTGCCAGCAAGCAGCCCTGACCGAAGCGGCCGCGACCATAGGCGTCGCGCACCTCGCGCGGCTCTTGCTCCAGATCGAACGCACTGGCGGCCTGGCTGCGCATCAAGCGCACCGCTCGCTCATACACCAATCGATGCGCCGCCGACGAAGGGCCGGCGTGGGACGTCGAAAAGCCTTGCTCGAGTGTGTTCCACAAATTCAATCGCCCTGCGGACTGATCGAGATCGACGCCGCTGGACAAATTCAAATTGTCGAGCTTCAACTGGGCATAGTCGGTCGCTTGCGCCGCCCTTTGCGGGTCGTTGGCGCCGACTGTGGCCGGCGCATAGCGCGGGCCCAAAAAGCCAGGTGCGTATGCCGCCGGGTTGAAGACTTGAAACGGCGAGATGCTGACAAAGTTCGGCAGCTCGGCCGCTTCGTCGCCAAGTTCTTTCGAGACCAGTGCGCCCAACGTCGGATACTCCACCGGACCGCCCGGCCGGTAACCCGTCCGCATCAGGTAAGTTGCGCGGCCGTGGTCCCCTTCCTTGGTCGTTACCGACCGAATAACCGCCAGGTGATTCGCCTGCGATGCCAGCTTGGGCAGGTTCTCGCAGAACTCGACACCCGGGGTGCTGGTGGCGATAGGCTTGAACGGTCCGCCGTGCGCGTGGCCCGGCTTGAGGTCAAACGTGTCGAGCTGGCTTGGTCCACCGTTCATCCACAACAGGATGCAATGGCGTCGCGGCTTGCCGCCGGCTTGCCGCGCCAGCGCCTGCAGCCACCCGCTGGCGCTGGCGCCGAGCAGTCCCAAGCCTGACGCTTTCAGCCACGCTCGACGCGAAATAGTGGCAATGTGTCGCATATGCATTACATCACCCTTGCTTACTTCTTCTGTAGCTGGCCTCTGTGAGGCCGGATTGCGCGATTGATATGTCGCCGGCCTCACAGAGGCCAGCTACAGTTCGGATTGCAAACTCCTGTCAGTGGTTCAAAATGAATTCGGAACTATTGAGCAAGGCCCAAACGACGTCGCCCAAGGCTTTGGGGCGTTCGGCGGGCGATTTCGCTTGCAAGTGCTCCAGGAATTGCGAACGTTCAAGGTCGCGCGGCGGGCGGCACAGCGCCGCAAGGAAGGCCGTCTCGACGCGCTGCTCGTCATCCAGAAACGGCGCCTCGAGGGCCGCGAGTAACCCGCTGGCCGCGGCATCGGTCGCCTCGCTCAGCTCAGGTCCGTTCATCAGAGCCAAGGCCTGCGGCAGGCTGACCTCGAAATCGACGACCGAGCGCGTTTGCGTTTGCATTTTGACCAGGAACGCCTGCCGCCGTGGATCGACCATCGCCTCTTGCTCCGGCAAGGGTCGCAGCGCCACGCGACACAGCGAGTCGTAGATCTGTTCGGGCGTGAGTGTCTTGACCATCATTCGCGCAAACAACTCGGGAGGCGGGCTCGGATCGGACGCCCGGCTGCTGAGCTGATAGGCGCGGGTGTTCGTCAGCGTTCGAAACAGCTCGCGCAGGTCGTAGCCGCTGGCCACAAACCATTCGCCCAGCTCTTCGAGCAGTTCCGGGTGGCTGGCCGGATTGTGCGGTCCGAAATCGTCGATCGGCTCGACCAGCCCTCGGCCGAACAGTTGCGCCCATGCCAGGTTGACCGTGGCTCGGGCCAGATACGGATTGTCGCGCGACACCATCCAGATGGCCAACTGCTGGCGGCGCGTGCCTTGCTCGCCCGAGGGAACCAGGACACCGCCCGGATAACGCGTCGCTACGATCGTGTCGCTCTCAGGCAATCGGACTTCGCCTGATGTCGCGTCGACCAGCCGCATGGCCGAGGCGTTTCGGTTTCGCTGTTCCAACCGAGCAAAGAACGCGGCATAGCCCCAAAAGTCCTGCTGCGTCCAACGATCGAACGGATGGTCGTGGCACTGCGCGCAGTCGAGCCGCAGCCCGAGGAAGATCCGCGCGGTCGTCGTGCCCAGTTCCTCCGGCTTGACGCCCAGCGCCGTGTAGAACAGCGCCGGCCCAGCCTCGTCGCCGCCAGTGGCCACCAGCAGATCGGCCACAACGCGGTCGTAGCGCCGATTGTCGACAAATTGTCGCCGCAGCCAATTCTGCAAGCCGACCAACGGGCGGAGCTGCTCGGGATCGAACTTGCGCGGCAGCATCAGGTCGCGCCACACGTCGGCCAGATGGGTCGCGTGCGCGGGCGAGCGGAGCAGCCGATCGACGAGCTCGGCGCGCTTCTGGGGCCGCGAGTCGGCCAGATATGCGCGCGTTTCCCACACGCTGGAGATCACGCCGGTCAGGTCGAGATACAGCCGCCGCAACAGCTCCGCATCGTCAGCCGCCGCAGCCGGCTCAACGCTCGCGGCGCGCCAGCGAGCTTCCAGCAGCTCGTCGACGCGATGCGACATCGAAACATCGCCGACTTTCGCGGCCGGCAATTCCGCGGCGCGAAGCAACCCGCAGGCAAAGATTGCCGCCAGCACGAGTGCCCATCGTATTGCAGGCGATAGTTGGTGTAACGACATGTCCGTTCCGCCCCGCACGCGCCCAGCGATGGAGACCTGCGTGACATTATACTGCCTTGGACGGTGCTTGCCCTGTCAAAAGTAGCTGCGTGCATTCTGAGTCCTCCAGACGCCGAAGGCGTCAAACATGTCAGCCCAGGGCCCTCCGCCCTGGGTGTTTGTGTGCAACAAAAACCTCGTAAGCCCTGTCAGGGCAACACAAGCAGGACGCCGGATGACGCGTGGGTCGACCGTGACGCCTTGCCGTGCGGGAGGGCGTTTTTGTTCCGCCCTTACAGGGCTGCGCGATCGTTCGCGGGATTCAAACCGCAGGGCGTTGCCCTTAGCATTACCCACATCTTTGTACGCGAAACGCGGGACTAATGTTGTTTCCCGAGGATTTGTTAGCCCCAGCTATGCTATGGTCGAAGGCCGGGGCTGCACTGCGATAGATCGGCAACCAAAAACATTCGAGTTTCATGGCAGATAGCATTACTTTTGCTAGCGAATAAATGTGGGTAATGCTAAGGGGCGTTGCCCTGGGCTGGTATGTTTCACGCCTGCGGCGTGGGGCAGGTTCGATCCAACCCCGGTTGTTTTCAGTACGAATCCAGTCCGTCGAGCCCACGAGAATCTCTCAACATCCAAACTTGCGATTCGTGTCACCGTTCAAACGCCCCCCCCGATCGATCACGTAAGCGATGGTCTGCGGCGCGTCACATGGCTGAGTCTCTCCGAGACTCAAGTTTTCGGTGCCCGGATCGGCGGCGGGCCGCATGCCGAGCCGCTGGATGACGCGCTGCGAAGCAACGTGTGGCGGATCGGTACGGGCCCAGATTCGCTCGAGCGCGAGCACTTCGAACCCGTACTGCAACGTGGGCATCGACGCTTCGGTCGCCAGTCCCCTGCCCCACGCCGACGCCACAGCCGTTAGTACTCGTGCGCCTCGCCGCGCTCTCCTAATCCGGTGGCACGCTTCAGCGCCACTTGCCGGACCAGCTTGGCGGCTACTTCGGCTTGCAGCTTTTCTAGGGCGGCCGCCAGCGGCATGGCGCCCAGGTCGCCTTCGATCCGGTCGCGGAGCGAGACCGTTCCTTGCTCGGCGTCGCGCGGGCCGACGACGAACATGTAGGGGATCAATTCCAATTGCGCGTCGCGGATCTTGGAGCCCAACTTTTCGGCGCGGAAATCGCCCGTCACGCGCAGGCCGCCAGAGCGCAACTTCTGCTCGATCTCGCGGCCGTAGGTCTCGGACTTCTCACTCACCGAGAGCACGCGGGCTTGCTCCGGCGCCAGCCACAGCGGAAACGCGCCGGCGAAATGCTCGATCAGCACGCCCACGAACCGCTCCAGCGAGCCCAACGGCGCCCGGTGGATCATCACCGGCTTGTGCGGATGATTGTCGGGTCCGATGTATTCGAGGTCAAACCGCTCCTTGCTCGGCGCCTGGTAGTCGAGCTGCACCGTGCCCAACTGCCACTCGCGCCCCAGGCAGTCGGAGACGACGAAGTCGGCCTTCGGCCCGTAAAAGGCCGCCTCGCCCCGCTCGATGTCGAGGTGCGGCAAATTCAAACCGCGGCAGATACGTTCCAGGGCGTCTTCGGCACGCTGCCAGCTTTCGTCGCTGCCGACGTACTTGTCGCTCTTGGGGTCGCGAAATCCCAGCCGCACGCGATACTCGCTCATACCCAGGGCCGCCAGCACTAATTGGG
>CAZUPX010001219.1:0-3138 GCA_964622155.1 uncultured Planctomycetaceae bacterium
CGGTTTCGGGAAGTGGCTATGACTGCAAGCGCTGACGGACCGGGCTCGTCCAACAAACGGTTCAGATCGTGGCTGCGCTTCGCTTGCACGATCTAACCTTATTCGTTGGGCAGCCGTCCATCACTCAATGATCTGGTCCGCTCGCAGCAGCAGCGATTGGGGAATCGTTAGTCCGAGCGCCCTAGCTGTTTTCAAATTGATGACCAGTTCGAACTTTGTCGGCTGCTCGATGGGAATTTCGGCCGGTTTCGCCCCCTTGAGGATCCTGTCTACGTAACTGGCCGCCCGCCGGTAATATTCCTCCATGCTCGACCCGTACGCCATCAGGCCCCCGCCATCGGCGAAGCGCTTGGTGAAATACACCGCGGGCAGGCGCTTGCTCGCGGCGAATTGAACGAGCCTGGCGCGATTGGCAGTAAAAAACGGGTCGGGCGTTACAATGATCCCTTGATCGCCACTCGTACCAATCGCGGCAAACGCGCTCTCGAGCTTCGTGGGATCCCCCGCGTCGTGCACGTCAAGCTTTACATTCAAGGTCCGCGCAGCAGACTGGATTTCCCGAACTAACGGCGCACTGGCGGGATTCGCCGAGTTCCGGAGCACCGCGACATGCGACACGTTGGGGACAGCTTCCTTGAGCAACTCGACCCACTTTCCGGCGAAGCCCGAGCCACCAATCCCCATGGTCACGCCGGTGATGTTGCCTCCGGGGCGCGCGAGGCTCGCCACGATGCCCGTAGCGACCGGATCGTTCACGCCCGCGAACACGACAGGGACAGTCGTGGTCGCCCTCTTGGCAGCAAGCGCACCGAGCGCCGCGCCGACCACGATCACGTCGACCTTCAGGCGGATCACTTCAGCGACGAGTTCGGGAAGACGCTCGGACCGCCCTTCCGCGAATCGTGCCTCGACGATGACATTCTGCCCCTCGACGTAGCCCAATTCCCGGAGGCCCTGCCGGAATGCGTCGAATTGGGGACCGGGAGAAGTCGACGAAACAAACCCGATTCGGTACACCTTTACCGCCTGCTGAGCCTGCGCGGCGACCGACCCGGCGAGAAGCAGAACGGCAACGAGATGGGTGACCATCGAATTCACAACCATCCGGCTCCGGTAGGCAATCCACTGCAAAGGAAGAGCATCTCGTGTCGTCACGGTCGCATGGCGCCCATCGCGTCTGCCCAACGTTTGAGTTCAGCGGCTGCCGAAGGCAGTCCGCTGGAACGAATGGAAAGGACTTCCCCTTCTCGGTTCGGCATCGAAGTGCCAAGATTGAAGTGTCGACAACAATCGGTGAGAGGGGAAGTCCATGGTTAGAGCGCATTCTTGCTCGCGCCCAGTCTGCCGGCCGCGGATTGCTTCCCGCCAGAGGCTGGATGCAACCTGCCAGCCTTCCCAAGACCGAACGGAGGCATGTTTACATAGACGTTTTCGTAGGTGCCTGGCGAGGCCGCGTACGTCTCGTGCCAGATTCCGACCGAGCCGTCGGTTCCGACAGACTTGTTGAAGGCTTGCCAGGCGGGCAGGTGCTCCGAATTCTTGCTCTTCGCATACGCCAGCAGCTGTTCCATTGAGCGCCAATACTGAACGAGGATGATCGTACGGGAGAACCACATTTCGGAGTGGATGAACCCAAGCTCGGGCTGCCGGTAGAGCTCCTTGATGATTCTCGGCATAGCGCGCGCGACCGGCAACCACTTGTGTACCTTCAGTGGGTTGTTGATGCGCATGCCAATGAGAAAGACGACGAACTCGCCTTCTAGATTTGCTGTGAGACGCTCGCTGCGGATCATGTGCTTATGCACTCTAACGAACCAAGGTAACCGGCGGGCCGCGCCGATGCGCACAAGAACGAAGCCGCGTACCGGCCCGTCCGGTTCAGCGCCGGGTTAGGCGGCGGTGCGGATACCAAGTAAGCCTGCATTTGTCCTCGGCCGCCCAATCACGGGATCAGCTCAGCACGTGACAACAACGACTGAGGAATTGTGATCCCAAGCGCCTTGGCGGTCTTCAGGTTAATCACCAATTCAAACACGCTCGCTTGCTCGATCGGCAAGTCAGCAGGCTTTGCGCCTTTGAGGATTTTGTCGACGTACTTGGCCGCTCTCCGGTTCATATCCAAGAGGTTCGGGCCGTAGGAAATCAGACCGCCGTCGTCGGGGAACTGCCGTTGATCGTACACGGCGATCAGGCGGCTCTGTGAGGCGAGGTCGACCAGTCGTCGGCGCTGAGAAGCGAACATCCCCGACGAGAGAACGATGACGGCTTCTGCACGTGCTTTCGTTGCAGTCTCGAACGCCTCGGGCAACTCCTCGGGCCGGCCCGCATCGAGAAGCTCCAGCCGCAGCCCGAGGCGACGAGCCGCCGTTTGCGTCGCGTCCCAATCCGCCGAACGAACGGACGAGTCACGCAGGACCGCCACGCGCTGAATCTTGGGCAGGATTTCCTTGAGCAACTCCACGCGCTTCGAGCTGATCTCGGTGTTCAGCATCGACAGCCCAGTGACGTTGCCGCCCGGCCGGGCCAAGCTCGAGACCAGACCGGCACCAACTGGGTCGCCTACGACGGGCAGGACGCTGGGGATCGTGCTCGTGGCGCGCATTGCGGCCCGCGCGCCCGGTGGGCCGCCGCCGACGACGAGGATGTCCACCTTCAATTGGACGAGCTCAAGCGCGAGGGCCGGCATCCGGTCAGTCATCCCCTCCGACCATCGCCACTCCATGGTGACATTGCGGCCGTCGACATAGCCCAGTTCGCGCAGTCCTTGGCGAAAGCTCTCCCACGTCGCCCCATCCTCGTTGCCGAGGACCCCAATGCGGGTCAGCTTCGTGGGCAGCTGCGCGAAGCTGGTGAAAGGCGAAGCGAGAAGGCCACTCACGAGCGTGCCGATGAACGTGCGTCGGTCAACCACTGGATCACCTCGTCGACGATAGACGGATACTACGCGTCCCAGCGGGGCTTCACCCCGCCGGCAGCAACTGACCGCTGCTGCCGATTAACAACCGTGGCCGTCGGGCTGCCGCCTAACGTACCAGCTAACCTGCGGGCCGCAACGACGTGCGCCAAGTTGATGACATGAATCGGCCCGTCAGGTTGAGCGCCGACAGTCGCATGATTTCGGTGACGGCGATGGAGGCC
>CAZUPX010001220.1:0-5026 GCA_964622155.1 uncultured Planctomycetaceae bacterium
CCGGCCTTGGTCAGGCGCTGGAGGTCGGCCAGCGTGGGATCGTTCGCCGTGAAGTCGGTATTCGAGGCGAGCAGCGCCGGCACATGGCCCGCCTTGGCGGCCACGCTGATGGACCTGCCCAGGCCGTCAGGCCCGAGGTCGAACTCATGGTTGCCGAAGGTGGTGGCGTCGTAGCCCATCCTGGCCATGAGTTGCAGTTCGCCGCCGGTCTCGCGGGTAGCGGCGCCGAAGGGGGTGCCCATGCTGTAGTCACCCGCGCAAAGTACCAACACCGGACCCTGAGCTTTGCGCGCCGCCTTCCGCTGCGCGATCAACGCGGCCTGACGCGCGTACCCACCGCGGGTCGCGTCATTGTTGAGCGTGAACGGCGTGTAGTCCGCGGCCGGACCCAACCCGAGAAAGTTCGAGTGAAGGTCATTGGTGTGCAGGATGGTGAAGGTCTTCGCTCCGGCCGGTGCGGCGGAGAGGTATCCGGGCAGGAGCATCGTTACGCCGATTGCCGCTGAGCCAGCAACGAACTCGCGACGGGAGTGTGTGAGTGTTTCACGTGACATGAAGGTCTCTTTGCGGTTGTCTGCTGCCGCCGGTGTCTCGTTTCTGTTTTTCACTAGTGGGGTCTCTTTGTTGCGTCGGGCTCCAGCCAAGCGGCGTCATTTCTCAAACGGGAAGATCCGCTTCCAGTCGTCCTTCATGCTGACCACGGTCCAGCCATCCTTCTTCGCATGTTCATCAAGCGCGGAAGTGAACGCGCCCAGCTTGACGTCCGGCAATCCGCGTGCCGGGCCGTAGGCGTATTCGCGCGCCGCATCGTCGTGCAGCACGAGCAGCATGAACCGCGCGCCGCTGCCGCCCTGCGTGTATTCCAGCATCTGTTGGTCGCCCGCGGAATTTCCGAACGCGGCGATGGGCCGGCGGCCGATGTGCTGGTTGATGGCGACGGGTTTGCCGTCTTTGTCATCGTTGAAATTCAGTTCTGGCAGACGCACGATCACCGGTTTGCCGTCGCGCATTTCAAACTTCGTCTTGACGCTGCTGCCGATGACCTGCTCCGGCGGAATGCCATAGACCTTCTCGGTCCACGGGCGCATGAACTCGATGCCGCCGCCGGAGACGATGTAGTTCTTGAAGCCGTTCGCGCGCAGGTAGGCGAGCAGTTCGAGCATCGGCTGATAGACCATCTCGGTGAAGAGCTTGCCGGTCTTCGGATGTTTGGCGGTCGCGAACCAGTCCTTGACGATCTGCTCGAACTCCACCGTGGTCATGCCCGTGTGCGTGGCCATGACGAGTTCGAGCAACGCCTTGTCGCCGCCGGCGAGCGCGGTTTTGATGTCGCCCTTGAGCAGCGAGACGAACGGTTCCTTGTCCTTCCATTCTGGATGCTGCGGCGCGAGGACCTTCACGCGGTCGAGCGCGAAGTACAGTTGAACGGGCACCGGCTGCTCGCACCACAGCGTGCCGTCGTTGTCGAACGTGGCGATACGCTCGGGGACCGGCACGAACTTTGGACTGCCCTTCGTCGCCGTCGCCTTGACGAAATCGACGATCGCCTTTTTGGCCGCGCCGTTATTCCACGACGGCAACGGGTCGGTCTGGGCGAGCGCGGGCGCCGCCAGCGCGAATAATGAGAGCAATGCGAACGCTTGAAGGCGGATGCGGCTGAAGGAAATGCTTAAGCCGGACATGATTACCTCCTGATCAAATGAAACACCAAAACAGCCGGGCCGCACCCGATTGGAGCGGGTACGGCCCGGTGGATCGCATAGCGCACGGACGCGCTCTGACAGACCTTACTTCTCGCCGCCTTCCTGCAGTTTCTTCATTACTTCATCAAGGTTGAAGCTGGACGCCTTCTGCCGCTGCGGGAATTCCTTGAACGTCGTCAGGAACTTGCCGACATAGTCCTGCGCCGGCACGAACAAGAAGACATGATCCATGAGCCAGTCGTAGTATGTGTTCGACGTGATATCCGCGCGCTCGTACGGATCGGTGCGGAGATTGAACAGCTTCGGAAATCGCAGGGTGACGAACGGTTCCGCCCAGACGCGCAGTGTTCCCGGAGCGCGCTGCTCCATAAACACCATCTTCCAGTTGTCGAAACGCAGGCCGGTCACCTGCTGGTCGTCGTTGATGTAGATGAACGAGTCCCGCGGGCTCTTCGCGACCTGGCCGGTCAGGTAGGGAACGAGGTTGTCGCCGTCCAGGTAAACCTTGTAGGTCATGTCGCCGACCTTGGTGCCCTTCAGTAGCTTGTCCTTCACTTGCGTGTCGCCAGCCATGGCGAGCAGCGTCGGCAGCCAGTCATGGTGCCCGACCATCTCGTTGGACACCTGGCCCGGTTTGATCTTGCCCGGCCAGCGGACCATGTTCGGCACACGGTAGGCGCCTTCCCAGTTCGAGTTCTTCTCGTTGCGGAATGGCGTCATTGCGCCGTCCGGCCAGGTGTTCATGTGCGGGCCGTTGTCGGTCGAGTACATGACGAAGGTGTTGTCCGCGAGTTTCAGGTCATCCAGCGCCTTCAAGACCTGGCCGACGTTCTTGTCGTGGTCGATCATGGTGTCGTGGTACGGGCTCTGCCAGCGCCCCGCCTGGCCGACGCTGCCCGGCTTGGGGTGGGTGCGGAAGTGCATATGGGTGAAGTTCACCCACAGGAATATCGGCTTGCCGGCCTTGGTCTGCCGCTGGAGGAAGTCCACGGCCCGGTTGGCGGTGTCGTCGTCGATGGTCTCCATGCGCTTCTTGGTCAGCGGGCCGGTGTCCTTGCACACCTGCTTGCCCACCTTGCCGAAGCGCGGATCGATGGTCGGATCGTCGGTGGCGGAGGCCTTGCAGTCCATCACGCCGCGCGGCCCGTACTTGGCGCGGAACGCCGGATCCTTCGGGTAGTCCGGCAGCTCCGGCTCTTCCTCGGCATTCAGGTGATAAAGGTTGCCGTAAAACTCATCGAAGCCGTGCACGGTGGGCAGGAACTCGTTACGGTCACCCAGGTGGTTCTTGCCGAACTGTCCGGTCGCATAGCCGTGCGGCTTGAGCAGTTCGGCGATCGTCGGGTCTTCCTTCTGCAGACCGAGCGTGGCGGCCGGCAGGCCGACCTTGGTCATGCCGGTGCGCAGACCGGACTGGCCGGTCAGGAACGACGCCCGGCCGGCGGTGCAGCTCTGCTCGGCATAGTAGTCCGTGAACATCATGCCTTCCTTGGCGACGCGGTCGATATTGGGCGTTTTGTAGCCCATCACGCCGTGCGAGTAGGCGCTGATATTGGACTGGCCCA
Organism: uncultured Planctomycetaceae bacterium; assembly: GCA_964622155.1. GTDB lineage: Bacteria > Planctomycetota > Planctomycetia > Pirellulales > PALSA-1355 > CAZUPX01. The sequence continues at coordinate 3,269 of CAZUPX010001220.1, forward strand.
CGTCGTCGCCCCAGATGATGACGATATTGGGCTTCGGCTGCGCGGATGCTGGAGCGTCCGCCAGCGCTACGACGGTGAACACTACCAGCAGAACGAGCAAAACTTTGCGTGTGTACCCCATCCTGTGCCTCCTTGCCTGTCCGTCAGTTAGTTGCCATCGCTCAGCGTCTCGCCCAGGAGGAGCCCGAGATAGTGCGAGACGCCGACGAGTTGGGCCCCCTGGGCTTTGAGCTCCCGGAGCACGCTCACCCCCTGCCGATCGGCGAAGTGCAGATCGGTCAGATCGAGGACCACGTTTGCCTCGAGTTCCGCGCACACGCGCATGAGTTCGGGCACCACTTCCGCGGTGAGCCTCCCAGCCAGCTTGACCCTGTCTGGATGCGCCTCGATTGCACTGATCCGTAGCGTCATCGGCCGGTTGAGGTAGGAACTTCCGTGCCAGGTTCCCCTCAGTCCCGGTCGGCTGGCCAAAAATCTCTCGTGTATCACGAGGTTGCTGAGCATGTGGGTGAAGTTTTTTGAAGTTCATGGCATATCAGAAGGGCCGAAATATCGTCTATACTGGGCCGGTATGTCGGCCAAGGAACGAAATGCCGTCTGACCTGCCCACGGAGAGCTTGGAGTCCCTCCTCGCGTCGATCGCGACCAGCCTGCTGAGTCAGCCGGTCGAGGACTTCGGCGCGGGCATCGACGACATTCTCAACCGGCTGATCCGGTTCCTCGACATCGAGCGCTCAACCTTCGGAGTCATCGACCCGGTTGACGGCGTCTTGCGCACCACCCACGCGGTCGCGGTTCCCGACGTGGCTCCCTGGCCGATCGGCATGCCCCTCGGCGAGGTCATGCCCTGGGTCATCAAGCAACTCAGCGAGAAGCGCGTGCCGGTCATCATCGCCAGTCTGAGCGACCTTCCGCCGGAGGCCGCCGTGGATGCCGAGACGTTCCGGGTCTCCGGTGCGAAATCCTTCGCGGTCTTTCCCATCGTGGCCGGAGGACAGCTTCTGGGCGCGGTATCCTTCGGGGCCGCGCTGCGAGAGCGGCTGTGGCCGCAGCCGATCGTCGATCGCCTCCGTCTGATCGGCGAGATCTTTGCGGGCGCGTTGCTACGGCGCGAGCACGAGCGCAGGCTGCGCGACTCCCTGGCCGAGGTGGAGGCCCTGCGCGAGCGGCTTCAGTCGGAGAACGACTATCTCCGCGCGGCCACCTCGAGCGCCGAGGGGTTCGAGGACGTCATCGGCGAGAGCCCGGCCTTGCAGAACGTCCTGTTCCAGGTCGAGCAGGTCGCGCCGGGGAACTCGACGGTCCTCCTCCTGGGCGAGACGGGCACGGGTAAGGAGCTGATCGCCAAGGCGATCCACGCCAGGAGCCGACGGCGCGACCGTGCGCTGGTCACGGTGAACTGCGCGGCCCTGCCCCCGACGCTCATCGAGAGCGAGCTCTTCGGGCACGAGAAGGGCGCCTTCACAGGGGCCGTGGCCCGCAAGCTCGGGCGCTTCGAGCTGGCGGACGGCGGCACGCTCTTTCTCGACGAGATCGGCGAGCTTCCTTTCGACCTGCAGGCCAAACTGCTGCGTGTGCTCCAGGAGGGAGAGTTCGAACGCGTCGGCTCCGCTGTCCCCCACAAGGCCGATGTGCGCTTGATTGCGGCCTCGAACCGCAATCTCGCCGACGCCGCCCGCGTGGGCACCTTCCGCTCGGACCTCTACTATCGGCTCCGGGTCTTCCCCATCGAGCTGCCCCCGCTTCGCGCGCGCAAGG
>CAZUPX010001221.1:0-8550 GCA_964622155.1 uncultured Planctomycetaceae bacterium
TGGAAATCTACATGGAGGGCAACGTCGTCTTCCGACAGGGAGAGCGAACCATCTACGCCCAGCGGATGTACTACGATGTTCGTCGACAGGTCGGCATCGTGCTGGGCGCGGAGCTGCAGACGCCGGTGCCAAAGTTCGAGGGCATCGTCAAGCTGCGGGCAGACATCATTCAGCAACTGGGCCCCGATCGTTTCCTCGCTCAAAACGCCTCGCTCACGTCCAGCCGCTTCGGGGTGCCGGGCTACGAACTGCGCTCCGGGCTGATGACCTACGAGGACGTGCAACACCCGCGTGTCAGCCCGGTCACCGGTTTGCCGGAAGCCGATCCCGACGGGGCGCCGATCGTCGACCACGAGAAGCTGGCCACCAGCCGCAACAACTTTCTGTACATCGAGCAGGTGCCGGTCTTTTACTGGCCCTTCCTGGCCACGGACTTGGAAAAACCTAACTACTACGTCGAAAGTGTGCGCGTCACCAACGACCAGGTGTTCGGCACTCGCGTGATGACCGACCTGGACGCATATCAGATCTTCGGCATACGGCGACCTCCGCGCGGAACGCGCTGGACTCTGAGCGCCGACTATTTCAGCAAGCGCGGGCCCGGCGGCGGCACGACGTTCAACTACGAGCGGCAAAACTTCTTCAGCATGCCCGAGGGCACAAGCGGCTTCGTCGACGCCTGGGGCATTTTTGACCACGGGCGCGACAACCTGGGTCTCGACCGGCGCGACCTCATTCCGCCGCAGGAATTTCGCGGACGCGTGCTGGCCCAGCACCGCAGCTTGCTGCAAGACAACTACCAGTTGACCGGCGAGTTTGGCATCATCTCGGACTTCAACTTTTTGGAACAGTATTTCGAGCGCGAGTGGGACCAGCTCAAGGACCAGTCGACCGACTTGGAGTTCAAGCGCTATATCGACAACCGCTCGTGGAGCATCTTTGGCTCGGCGCGGCTCAACCCGTTCTTCACCGAGACGCAGTGGCTGCCGCGGTTCGATCACTTCTGGCTCGGGCAGCCGCTGCTCGGCGACCGGCTGACGTGGTATGAGCACACCAACGTCGCTTACGCGCAGATGAAGACCCTCGAGCCGCCGACCGATCCCGTCGACGCGGCCATCTGGGGCGTGCTGCCGTGGGAAGGCCCGCCCAACAGCATTCACGAGGGCGACCGCCTGGCCACGCGGCATGAGATCGACGCGCCGTTCGCGCTGGGTGTCGTAAAGTTCGACCCCTACCTGCTCGGCGAGCTGGCGCACTGGGGCGAGAACTTGAGCTTTGGCGATCAAAGCCGGGCCTACGGCGCCGCGGGCATTCGCGCGAGCATGCCCATGTGGACCGTCAACCCGATGATCGAAAGCTCGCTGTTCAACGTGCACGGCCTCGCCCACAAGGCGGTGTTCGAGACCGACGTGACGTATGCTCAGGCCACGACCAACATGACGACTCTGCCGCTGTACGACCCGTTGGACGACAACGACATCGAGGCCTTCCGGCGAAAATATCCGTTCTACGACTTTGGCGGTGCGCCCCCGGTGCCGTTTCAGTTTGACGAGCGGAGCTACGCGCTGCGCCGCGGGCTGGGCAACTGGGTGGCGTCGCCGTCGACCGAAATCGCCGACGATCTGTTCACGGCTCGCCTGGGCATGCGCAACCGCTGGCAAACCAAGCGCGGGCCGGTCGGCCAACAGCGAATCATCGACTGGGTCGTGCTCAATACCGACGTGACGATCTTCCCCAATGCCAACCGCGACAACTTTGGCGAGACGGTCGGCCTGTTCGACTACGACTTCCGCTGGCACGTCGGAGATCGCACCACGATCGTGTCCGACGGGTACTACGACTTCTTCACCAACGCACCCCACTATGTGACCGTCGGCACGTTCATCAACCGGCCGCCGCGGGGTTCGATCTACTTTGGATATCGCTCGCTCAACGGGCCGATCAACTCCAACGTCGTCGCCACGTCGTACTCCTATCGCATGAGCCCCAAGTGGATGAGCAGCTTCGGCACGACGTTTGACGTGGCCGAGTCGCGCAACATCGGCCAGAACTTCACGATCACGCGGATCGGCGAATCGTTCCTGTTCAGCTTCAACATCAACGTTGACACGAGCAAAGACAACTTCGGCGTCAACGTCGCTGTCCAACCGCGCTTCTTGCAGGGTCGACTCGGTCCCCCCAGTGGCATCAACATCCCCACGGCCGGACTCTATGGGCTGGAGTGAGCAATGGCGCTAGAGTCGGCGAGAACGAAATGGAGAGCGGCAATGAGCAAACGTGCGGATGAAATGTAGCGCATCGCTTGCGGTGTAGGCTTCCCTCTCCCCTTGTGGGAGAGGGTGGCCCCGGCGCGCCGGGGCCCGGTGAGGGGGCCGCGCGAGAGAAGGTGAACAACTCGAAGCGCGTCACCCTCACCCCAACCGTCGCCCATCGAGGGAGGGTGAGGAAGAGGCAATGCTAGACCAGCCTGTCCTGATCGCGTGCCCCGTGCAACACACGAAGAATCTCGATACCACCCGCGATTGGCTGGTAGTAGATGAGATAACTGCCTGCGGCATGCCGGCGCACTTCACCAAACCGCTTCGTTTGCATGCGCTGTCCGATGGCGGGTTGTCCGGCAAGCAAACCGCAAACCGTTTCCGTCTCGTCGAGCCAACGAAATGCGGCCGAGAGATTGTCCTGGGCGACATACCTGACAATTTGCCTGAGGTCTTGCTCGGCCTCGGGCGTGTACAACACTTTGGGGCATTAGGAGCCGCTCGATGCATCGCCCGACGCGGCGTCACGAGCGTTTTGCCGTAGATTCGCCCAGTCATCGGCCGTCAGGGCTCGCGATCGGCCAGCACGCGATGAGGCAACGGCCTGCTCCACGAGTTCCAGGTGCTCATCCGGCACAGGAGGAACTGGCTCGTTCTTCTCGCGTAGCGCGGCCACTGCCGCTTCGAGGGCGGCTTCCTTAGAGGGGTACAACCCGCCGGCAACGACGCTGGCAAGGTACTGCTCAGTGGATTCGGAGAGCTCACTGCTCATAATCCAACCGTACCACGGCCGCGAGCGGCGAGCAACAAATTCGAGAGGGCGCTCGGGCAGGAATGCTAAATCACTTCGCGCATCGGCTGATAACCGCGGTCGACCAGATATTCCGGTCGGCCGCTGAGGTCGCGGACCGTGACCTGGTTGACGTCGATGCCGAGCCGATGATAGAGCGTGGCGAACACTTCCTGGAAGTGTACCGGCCGGTCCTTGGCTTCGGCGCCCATGCGATCGGTCGAGCCGATGACCTGGCCGGTCCGCATGCCGCCTCCGGCCAGCAGGGCGCACGAGACGTTGGGCCAGTGATCGCGACCGGCCTGTTTGTTGATCTTGGGCGTGCGGCCAAACTCGCCCCACACCACGACCGAAACGTCTTTTTCCATGCCTCGCTGATGCAGGTCTTCGATCAAGGCCGATAGGCCCTGGTCGAGCATGGGCATGTCCTGACGGCACGCACCAAAGTTGTCACCGTGATGGTCCCAACGGCTGAAGGCCAGAGTGACGCATCGCGAACCGGCCTCGACCAGTCGGCGAGCCATCAAAAAATGCTCCATTAGTTTCGGGCCGCCATCGTCGCGATTTTTCGGATCCCCTTTGCCGTAGCGGGCCACGAGCTTCGGATCTTCACGCTTCAGATCCAATGCCTCCATCAGCCGGCTGGACGTCAGCACGCCGAAGGCCTGCTGATTGAAATTGTCCAGCCCGTCCATCATGCCGCTGGAGTCGGCGTCGCGCCGAAAGCGGTCGAAACCGGTGAGCAGTGCCTTGCGGTCGCCGAGCCGATCGAGCGTGACGCCGTTGAGCACCATGTCGGCTTTGCCATCGCCGTCGGGCCGAAAGGGGGCGTGAGCCACGCCCAGGAATCCCGGCGTGCCGTTGTCGCCCCAGGGCACATGTCCCATCTTGGGCGCCAAACCGACAAAGGCCGGCATCGAGCGGTCGGCCGGGCCTTGCAGCTTCGACATCACCGAGCCCAGGCAGGGCCATCCGCCAGGGGGCTGATTGCTGCGCCGCCGGCCGGTCAGACACTCGAAAGCGTCGTGAGCGCCGCTGGCACCCACGATCGAGCGGATCGGCACCAGCTTGTCCATCATCTTGGCGATCAGCGGAAAATGTTCGCAGATCTCGATGCCCGAGACGTTGGTCTTGATCGGCTTGAACTCGCCGCGAATCTCGGCGGGAGCTTCCGTTTTGAGGTCGAAGAAATCCTGGTGCGGGGGTCCGCCCGGCAGGAAGATCATGATGATCGCTTTGTGCGACTTGCGAATGCCCGAGGCCGCCTCGGCGCGCAGAATCTCGGGCAATGACAGGCCGCCCAATGCCAGCCCGCCAATCTTCAAGAACGCGCGCCGCGAAAGGCCATCGCAGAATCCGCCGTGCGGCTTGCCATAAATCGTCAACATGGCACGTACTCCCAACCTCGGGCCTCGATCATACTGCCCCGGCGCGCAGTGTCGCACTGCCACCAGATCGTATCAAGATTCCCTTATTTGTACAAGACTCCGCCCTAAGCGCTGCTGATCCTGCAAGATGGCAACAATCCCAACATCGGGGCCAACCACCGATTTACGTCGTCATCAATAATCTCGAAAATTGCCGATGGGACCCTTTTGCGGGCTGATTTCGGTGCTCAGGCAACCTAATGTTCAAGTGGGAATATGTTGACCGAACCTGACGGCCTTGCCGTTTGGTCAAGATTTACGCACGCCACGGCTCGCGAGTGAATGTCTATGTCCAACTCACGCACCACCGCCACCGGGACTCTTTTGCGGCTGGAAAACGTCGGCAAGACGTTTCAAATGGGGGAGGTGCCGGTCGAGGTGCTGCGGCATGTCTCGTTTGACGTGTACGAGGGGGAGCTGCTGGTCATGGTCGGGCCCAGCGGCTCGGGCAAGACGACACTGCTTAACATCATGGGCGGGCTCGACTCGCCGACAGTCGGCAACGTGTGGTACCGCGAGCAGGACCTCACCACAGCCCGACCGGCCGAGCTGACGCGCTACCGCCGCAACTCGATCGGCTTCGTGTTCCAGTTTTACAACCTGGTGCCGAATCTCACCGCCCGCGAAAACGTGCTGGTGGCCACCGAGATCAGCGCCAACCCGATGGACGTCGACGAAACGCTGGAGCTGGTCGGCTTGGGAGAGCGGATGCACCACTTTCCGTCGCAGCTCTCGGGCGGAGAGCAGCAGCGCGTGGCGATTGCCCGGGCGCTGGCCAAAAACCCGGAGCTGTTGTTGTGCGACGAGCCGACCGGCGCTCTCGACTTCGAAACGGGCAAGCACGTGCTGCGCTTGCTGATCGATCTGAAGGAGCAACTGGGCAAGACGATCCTGATCATCACGCACAACGGGGCGATCGCGCCGGCCGCCGATCGCGTGATCCGCCTGCGCTCGGGCGAAATTCACGAAATCCACGACAACCCCTCGCCCCAGCCGCCGGAGGACATCTCGTGGTGAGCGTGCTGGATCGCAAGCTGCTGCGCGAGGCCCGGAGCTCTGCTCCGCTGCTGCTGGCCATCACCAGCGTGATTGCCGTGGGCGTGATGTGCTTCATCTACATGAACTCGACGCACCACAATCTCAGCCTGGCGCGGTTTCGCTACTACGCGCAATGTCGCATGGCCGATTTCTGGATCGACGTGAAGAAGGCGCCCCTGGGTGAGGCCGAGCGGCTGACCGAGATACCTGGCGTGGCGGCCATTCGCCCGCGAATCCAGTTCTATGCCACGGTGGACCTGGATCGCGTGCAGGCGCCGCTCAATGCGATGGTGCTGTCGCTGCCCGACCGGCGGCAGCCGATCATCAACGACATTGTGCTCGAGAGCGGCGGCTACTTTACCGATCGGCGCAACAACGAAGTGATCGTCAACGCCGCCTTCGCTCGCCGCCACGCCATCAAGCCCGGCCAGGTCATCCACCTGATTTTGAACAACCGCCGCCAGGAGCTGCACGTGGTGGGCACGGCGATCAGCAGCGAGTTCGTGTACCTGGTGGCCCCCGGCTCGATCGCACCCGACCCGGAACATTTTGGCGTGTTCTATCTGAAGCGGACGTTTGCCGAAGACGTGTTCGATTTTTCCGGGGCCACGAATCAGATCGTGGGACTGTTGGATCCGGCGCACCGGGAAAATTCGCAAGACATCTTGCGGCAGATGGAGACGCTGCTGGCGCCCTATGGCGTCGTGACCAGCTATCCGCGCCGCACGCAGACTTCAAACCAGTTTTTGAGCGACGAGCTGCGCGGGCTGGGCATCTTCTCGACGATCATGCCGGGCATTTTTCTGGCCGTGGGGGCGCTGGTGCTCAACGTGCTCATGGTGCGGCTAATCGACCAGCAACGCGTAATCATCGGCACGCTCAAGGCAGTGGGCTACGGCGACAGCCAGATATTTCTGCACTACACGAAGTTTGCCATTGCGCTGGGCCTGGGCAGTGCAATGATCGGAATGGGCCTGGGCTACATGATGGCCAACTTCGTCACGTCGCTTTACCGGATGTTCTACGAGTTTCCCGACCTGGAAAATCGCGTCTACCCGCTGATCTACGCCCAGGGACTCACCGTGGCGATCGTGTGTTCGCTGGTCGGCTCGCTGCAGGGAGCCCGCCTGGCGCTCAGCCTGAAGCCGGCCGAGGCGATGCGCCCCAGGCCACCGGCACGCGGCGGGGCCATTTGGCTGGAACGCTTTGGGTGGTTCTGGCAGCGGTTGAGTTTTGGCTGGCGGCTGGTGCTGCGCAACGTGTTTCGCAATCGGCTGCGGACGGCCGTGGGCATGTTTGCCACGGCGATGGGCGCCGGATTGCTGGTGTGCGGGTTCATTCTGGCGAACGCAATTTCATACCTGATCAGTTTCCAGTTCGAGCGCGTCAGCCGCAGCGACGTCGACCTGCGGTTCAAAGATGAACGGCCGATTGCAGCTTTGTTCGAAGCCCGTCAGCTCCCTGGAGTCGACCACGCCGAGCCGGTGTTCGACGTCAGTTGCACGTTCATCAATGGCCATCGCCGCCGCCGCTCGGGCATCTCGGGCCTGGCGCCAAACAGCCGGCTGACGACGCCTCGCGATCTGAAGGGCGATCCGATTCGCGTGCCCGAAAGCGGGCTGGCGATGAGCCGCAAGCTGGCCACGCTCTTAAACGTCGCGCCGGGCGACCAGATCGCGATTCTGCCAACCAAGGGTTTGCGGCGGGAAATCAAAGTCCGCGTGGCCGAATTGTCCGACAGCTACATCGGCATGAGCGTCTACGCGGACATCCACTACCTCAGCCGGTTGATGAGTGAAGAATTTGCGATGAATGGCGTGCAACTGGCAGTCGATCAAACCCCAAAGGTCATGCAGCAGTTCTATGCCGAGCTCAAACAACTGCCGGCCGTGCAAGCGGTCAACGCGCGGGCCGACACGATCGACAACCTGAACTTCATCGTCGCGACGCAGCGCATCTTCATCACGTTTCTGGTGCTGTTCGCGGGCGTGATCTTTTTTTCAAGCCTGCTGAACTCGTCGCTGATCAGCCTGGCCGAGCGACGCCGCGAGGTGGCCACGCTGCGCGTCTTGGGCTACACGCAATGGCAGGTCGGCGCGCTGTTTCTGCGCGAAAGCCTGGTCGTGAACATGCTGGGTACCCTGGTGGGATTGCCGCTGGGCTACACGCTGGCGCTGGCGCTGTCGAAAATGTACAACACCGAGACGTTTCGTTTTCCGTTGATCACGCCGCCACAAGTCTGGTTCGGCACGATCGGCATGGCGATCATTTTTGCCCTCGTGGCCCACGGCGTCGTGCAGCACTCGATCACCCGGCTCGACTGGCTCGATGCCTCGAAAACCAAGGAGTAGTGCTGTAGGCGAATTCTGTAGCTGGCCCCGGCGAGGCCGGCGGTAGTTGTAAGAGATTTTGGCCGGAGCGGCCGGGGTCACAGACCCCGGCTACAGAAAGAATGCATGGCCGGATGCCCTAGTTTTAAGCCATACTAGTAGAAGGTTCGCCAGGTGGGAGGTTGGACATGCGTAGATGGATGATGATTGTCTTGGCGCTGATCGCGCTCGTGTTAGCCGCGTTTGGCATCTCGTCGTTGACGGGTGGAGTCGCCGTCGAGGCGGTCGCCTGCCGCCGCGGCGTCGTGCAGGAATACATCGACGAAGAAGGCAAGACTCGCCTGGCTGAGACCTATCTGATCACCATGCCTTACGACGGGCGCATCGAGCCAATCGAGCTGGTCGAGGGGACCGTGGTGACCAAGGGCCAGGTGCTGGCGCGGATCACGCCTTTGGATATTGACCTGAGCAAGGCCCTGGCCCAGGCCGCCGTCGATCGCCTCAAAGCCTCGATCAAGGAAAACGACGACACGAGCGTCGAGGGCACCAGCCTCAAGCAAACGATTAGCCTGGTGGAGTCGGTCGATCGCATGGTCGATGCCGCCGCCACGCGCGTGCAGTCGGGCAAGGCCAAGCTCGAATTCGCCGAGAAGAACCTCGCTCGCGTGGAATCGTTGGCCGGGCGTAATGCCGCCGCGGAGCGCGAG
>CAZUPX010001222.1:0-2388 GCA_964622155.1 uncultured Planctomycetaceae bacterium
CCTCTTGTTCCACGTCCAATTCCACGGTCCGTCTACTGCCTGCCATGATGCTCCCTCCCAAATCGAGCGGAAAATAGGTAATCTCCTCCACCACCCCTCCAGCAGACCAAATTTTCCACCCACAATCGAGACGCTCACACAGTTTAGGAGGTTGGGAGAGAAATTTGTTGACTACGGGGTCGAGAGTCGATACATTTGGCCTTCGTTGCTGGCACCCTTCCAGGGGTGCCGGAGTAGTTCTTACGAACGCGCTCCGCGAAGACCATCCTGGGGTCTGCTCATGATCCGCATTTTCGCTTTGCTAATTGTTTTCTGTGCGACTTTCGTCGTCGCGCCGCTGGCCTCCTCGGCAGCTTCAATCACGGTACCGACGAGCTTACATCCAGGCGATCATTACCGTCTCGCATCTTTGACCAACACCGAGAGGGATGCCACCTCGAAAGGAAGACTGCCATGTTGCATTCTATGAAAAGAAGTCGTCGCGATTCATCGTCCCGTGCCATCGGTCACTCAGGCTTGCCCGCGAGGCGGCGCACGCTAATGCTCGATCGCCTCGAGGAGCGAACGCTACTATCAGTGAATTTTATTGCGACGCTTCCTGCAGTGCCGTTGACCAACCACGTAGACGTTGCCCTGGGCAACCTTAACGGGTTTGAAGAGCCGAATCTGACTGTCAACAACCGAGGTGATACCGGAAACATCCTCATCACCTCACATAACAACACGGCGGCCTCAACCAACATGTTCGTTACCGACAGCAACGGACTCTTCCCGGTCGCGAATCAAGGGGACACCTGGTCAGACTTCGACACAACGGGTCGGGCGTGGTGGACAAACTTGGATGCTGGTACGGGCGGGGTGCGCGTGGTCGAGGTAAACCCGACAACCGGGCAACCTATCGGTAACGGAGTCGTCGTCAACGATCCGCCCGCTCCGCAGTCCGACGACCGCCAGGCCCTGGCTGTGGATAGCTTTCCCAACAGTCCATGGCACGATAACATCTACGTGATCTGGACCCGGTTTGGATTCGGCGGCGCCGATGGTACGCGAGTTTTCGTCGGCGTGTCAGCGGACCACGGCGTGACCTGGACGTCAACCGACATCGGCGCGGCTGGCTTCGATCAGCAGACGCATATTGCAGTAGGCAGCAATGGCGACGTGTGGGCCGCCTACCACATACAGCCGACCTTTGTCGCAGGACAGACGTTCCTGCCAGACGGCACGACCGGGCAGATTCAAGTCTTCCGGTCCACGGACGGGGGTGTCACATGGAACGCGACGGGGACCCAGCCATTTACCGCTGGTCAAGCTGACATCACTTTCAATCGTCAGGAAAACGGTGCGACAGGAAACATTGCCGGAACCGATTTCCTGACGCAGGGCTCCGTTCAACCGTACGTGCTTCCCGACCCCGTTCGGCCGGGCCAGGTCTATGTGATTGCCGCTGACGATACGGACAACAATCACGGTGCCGGCGACGACTCAGACCTGTACATCGCCCGATCCGACAACGATGGTGCAACCTGGACGCGTACGCTTCTGCCGCACGGCGGCGGAACGAGTTTCCAGCTCTTCCCGACTGCGGCCATCGATCAGTTCGGCAATATGGTCGTTGCCTGGTACGACAACCGCCGTGGCCTGACGAACGATGGCCCAGACAACATTGCAGGCAACGCTGATGACAACTTCCTGCTCGATTGGATGGGTATGTACAGCATCGACAGCGGCGTCGCGTGGTCCGCGCCGTTCCGCATCAACGACGCGACTTTCGACCCGGATGAAGCGCCCACAACGGCTTTCCAAGGGGGACCAACCACTCGCATCGGCGAGTACTTCGGTCTCGACCTATTCGGTGGCACCGCCTACGTGGCCTTCAACGGCAATACTCCTGGCGACAACACGACGAGCCAGCAGGTATTTTTCGACGCGTTCGCAATCAATGGTTCACTGGTCGTCAGCGGCGATGACAATGGGCCGACGGACGATGTTTTCACCATCCGACGTCTAGCCGCAGACACCGACTACGTCGAGGTGTCCGTCAACGGCGTGCGGCAGTACGTAGGCCTCTTTGAAGCCTTGTCGCAGGTCACGTTCAACGGCCTTGCCGGGAACGATAGCTTGTCGGTCGATAGCACGAATGGACTTTTAACCTTTCCCGGTGGCATGCGTTACGATGGGGACGGCGGGCGCGATCGTTTGCAGTTGCTGCAAACCGGTGGTCCCACGCATGCTAGTGATATCTACAGCGTCGGACCCGTGCTCGGCTCCGGCATCAGCACGATTGCGGGCGCGGCGGGGACGCAGACGGTCTTCTTCGAGGCGCTGTCGCCGGTGCTGGATCTGGTGGCGGCGGCCACCTTGACGGTCAACGCCACCGCCGCCGAGAAC
>CAZUPX010001223.1:0-15935 GCA_964622155.1 uncultured Planctomycetaceae bacterium
GAAACGCTCGACGCAGCCGCCAGGATGCACGATAGCGGAAATCTCGCCGAGGCCGAGCGGCTGATCGGCGAGGTGCTTAAGGCCGACCCGCGTCACGCGCTCGCCTGGCACGAGTTGGGGCTTGTCGCCCGCGCGCGCGGCAACAGCGCCGCCGCGGTCGATTGTTTGAGCCGCGCCGTCCAACTCGACCGCACTCAGCCCACCTTCTTCAATAACCTGGGGGCTGCGCTGCAATTGCAAAAGCGCCTGGCTGAGGCGTCAGCCTGCTACGTTCGAGCCATTGAGCTGAAGCCCGACTACGCAGAAGCACACTGCAATCAAGGCAGCGCCTACAAGGATCAGAGACGAACGGACGAAGCGATCGCCTGCTACACGCGGGCACTTCAAATGAATCCCCAGCTTGCCGAAGCCCATTTCAACCTGGGCGTTCTCTATCAAGAAACCGGTAAGGACCACGTGGACAAAGCCGTCGCTTGCTACCAGGCCGCGATTCGCGCCAGGCCGGCATACGCGGAGGCCTACAACAACCTGGGCGCAATCTACAAGCGACAGGACAGGCTTGACGAAGCGCTGGCCTGCTACACGCGTGCTTTGGAGTTCAGACCCAATTTCGCTGAGCCGCTCAACAACCTCGGTAATATCTTTCATACGCAAGGCCGAACCGCCGAAGCCCTCGTGTGCTACGAGCAGTCGCTTCGCATCAACCCCAGTTATGCGCAAGCGCATTACAATCGGGCGCTCGCGGACCTCGGCGCGGGAAACTTTGAGGCGGGTTGGAGGGAGTATGAATGGCGCTGGCGATGTCCAGACTTTCCGACGCTCGCGCTGACCCAGCCGCGCTGGGACGGGAAGCCGCTCGACGGCCGCGTGCTGTTGGTCCACACCGAGCAGGGCTTTGGCGATACGCTGCAGTTCATCCGCTACCTGCCGTTGGTCGAGCGATTCTTGGGGCGCGCGGTTGTGCAAGTTCAAAAGCCGCTTGTGCCAATCCTGGAGCAGTCGGGCTTCGGCGGATTGGTAGCACGCGGGACACCTCTGCCCCACTACGACGTTTTCGTGCCGCTGTTGAGCCTGCCGCACGTCTTCAACACGAGCATGGAGACGATCCCCGCGCAAGTGCCTTATCTCTTGGCTGACCCGCGATTGGTCGAGCAATGGCGGGGCAAACTTGGGCCAAGCAGCGCCGTTCGGGTCGGCATCGCCTGGCAGGGCAGCCCGACCTATCGCGGCGACCGTTTTCGCTCGATTCCGCTCGCGCGGTTTGCGCCATTGGCACTACAGGGTATCGAGCTGATCAGCATGCAAAAGGGTCCCGGATGCGAGCAATTGCCCGGCGTCGCCGAGGTGTTTGCCGTACGTGATTTCGGCGAAACATTGGACAGCGCCCACGGGGCGTTCATGGACACCGCAGCGATCATAAAGAACCTCGATCTTGTCATAACGTCCGATTCGGCGGTCGCACATCTGGCGGGCGCATTGGGTGTCGAGGCGTGGGTCGCGCTGCCGCTGACGCCCGACTGGCGGTGGTTGGCTGAGCGGGAGGACTCACCCTGGTATCCAACGATGCGGCTGTTCCGCCAGCGGACGTTCGACGACTGGCCCGAGGTGTTCGCCCGAATGGCCGACAAGCTCCGCGAGCGGGCTGCGAAACGCAGGTGAAGTGTGCGGCGGGGGTGGCATATTAACATTAAGCCGACTCGCAAGGGAGGGATTCTTTCTAACGGGGGATAGGAATCCCTCGCTTGCGCGTCGGGTTATTATGTTCATTGCCAATATTTCGCCGTCGGAAGCGAATAGCGACGGGGCGTTGTCAACCGAAACGCCGCAAACTCCGAAACGCCTCAAGGTGGAATCATGACCTGGAACTTGCTTCTGACCCTCGCGCTGAGCGTGGGCGATCCGTCAAGTGAGTACTTCCTTCCGACTTTGCCAATCGAAGAGGCGGCGAAGGCTCCGGAGCTGGCGGCCAAGGCCGACGTGAGCTTTCTGGTGCGACGCTGGGATCGAGCCGTGCCGGCCTACGAACAGCTCGTGGCCCTTAATCCCACGGTCGGTTTCTACTGGTGGCGGCTGGGCACCTGTTGCCTGTCGGACGGCAAGTATGACAAGGCCATCGCGGCGTTCAAGCGCTCGGACGAGCTTGGGGCTTATCAGTGGCATCCCCTTCGCACCGTCTATCAAGGCGAGTCGGCCTGGGGTCTGGCCGCGGCCCATGCCCGGTTGGAGCAAAAGGACGACGCGGTTCGCTGGACTCGCACGTCACTCAAGCAAGGATTGCGAGATCTTCGCAAGTTTCACGAACCGCATTTCGAAAAGCTGCTCGAAGACCCCGAATATCGCAAATTGGTGTGGAAGGTGGACACGAAGGATC
Organism: uncultured Planctomycetaceae bacterium; assembly: GCA_964622155.1. Taxonomy (GTDB): domain Bacteria; phylum Planctomycetota; class Planctomycetia; order Pirellulales; family PALSA-1355; genus CAZUPX01. The sequence goes on from CAZUPX010001223.1 coordinate 2,372, forward strand.
TATCGCGCGACGAGGGAATGCGGCTTGACTTGCGGTTTCTGGTACACGAGGCCAAGCGGATTCACTACGCTCCGTTTCGATTAACGAGCGAGAACGAGTTTGACTCCATGGTCGCGCGTCTTGACGCGGAGATTCCTGCGCTCTCTGACGACCAGGTGCTGGCGCGGACGATGGGCCTGGTGCGGCGACTGGGCGACGGGCACACACACGTCCGCCGCACCGACAATCCTGGCCGGCTGCCCATTCAGCTCTTTCGATTTCCCGAGGGGGTGTACATCACGGCTGCCGTGGCTTCGCACGCCGATCTGGTGGGGGCTAAGGTGCTGCGGATTGGCGACAAGCCGGTCGACGATTGCCTGCGAATGACCGAAGACATCACGTCTCGCGACAACCCGATGACGGTCCTTTCGACCGCGCCGATGCTACTGGCCGCGCCGCACCTGCTGCGGGGTCTGGGCATCGTGTCGGGCAATGGCGCCGTGCCCTTTGAGATCGAGGACGCAGGCGGCGCGACGCGTCGCGTCGAGCTGCCGCCGAGCGACGCGAAGCTGGACCGTCACGATTGGACCCGCCAGGTTTCCGGCCGCACCGACCCCTTGCCGTTGTCGTTGCGCACTCGAGGGAAGATGTACTGGTTCGAACCACTTTCCGATCAGCGGATGATTTACTGCCAGATCAACGGCATTGGCGACGACCCGTCTCGACCCTTTCGAAATTTCTGCACGAAGCTGTTCGAGACCGTTGAGCAACCCGACGTCGACGCGCTGGTGATCGACATGCGCCACAATGGAGGCGGCGACACGTTTGTCAACGTGCCGTTGATCGAGGGCCTGATCCGCAGCCCGAAGTTGCAGAAGCCGGGCAAACTGTTCGTCATCATCGGGCGCTACACGTTCTCGGCCGCGCAAAACACGACCGATGAGCTGGAGCGGCGCACCAAGGCCATCCTGGTCGGAGAGCCGACCGGCTCCAGTCCCAATTTCATTGGCGAGTCGCTGCGCGTCCCGCTGCCGTACACCGGCTGGAACTTCAGCCCGTCCGACCTGTGGTGGCAGACGTCGATGTCGATGGACTATCGCATCTGGACCAACCCGCAGCTTTACGCCCCGCCCACCGCCGCGGCCTTCCGCGTCCACCGCGACGTGGCAATGGAGACCATTGCGGCCTACCGAGCGAAAGCGGCGGAGAAGAAATAGCGGACAGTTGACAGGGGACAAGGAACAGCCGAAACGAACCGGACTGAGTCTTCGTCCTGCCGATACTCGGTCTGGCTCGCTCAGTTCCAGACAATTCGTGTCCTCCGAGTTCTCGGTGGCAAAATTCCTCGTTTGACCGCCTCAAGTCGGCTCATTCCCGACCCACTGGGTCGATCTGGGGTGACTGGTTAGAATGCTGTTGGGATTGCTAGCACCCGTGGTACGGAAAGCCGAGGACTCACGATGAGCACGCCGCCGTTTGCGCATTTGCATTGCCATACCCACTTCAGCCTGTTGGACGGCGCCAGTCCGATCGAAGGGCTGGTGGATCGGGCCGTTGAGTTGGGCATGACGGCGCTGGCAATCACCGACCACGGCAATCTGCACGGGGCACTCGACTTCTATCGCACGGCAACTGAGAAGGGCATCAACCCGGTCATTGGTTACGAAGCCTATATCGCGCCTGGCAGCCGGTTTCAAAGAGATGCCAGCGGGATGAAGGAGGCCAGCTACCACCTGACCCTGCTGGCCCAAAACAAGATAGGCTTCAAGAACCTGATCAAGCTCGCCTCACAGGCCTTTCTAGAAGGTTTCTATTTCAAGCCGCGGATCGACAAGGAGCTGTTGGCCGCCCACAGCGAGGGGATCATCTGCCTGAGCGGGTGCGTTTCGGGCGAGTTCAGCCGCGCGATTCTCGAGCGCCACGGCGACGTACCCGACTTCAGCGCGGCGATGGAGACTGCCGGCTGGTTCCACAAGACTTTTGGCGACCGTTACTTCATCGAAATCCAGAACAACGGCCTGGAGATTCAGCAGATCGCCATGCAAGGGGCCGTCGAGGTCGCACGCCGCATGGGCATTCCGCTGGTGGCCACCAGCGACGCTCATTACATCCGCCGCGAGGACGCCGACGCCCAGGACGTGCTGTTGTGCATCAACACCGGCAAGTTCCGCACCGACAAGCAGCGGATGCGGATGGAAGGAGACCAATTCTACCTCCGCAGCGGCGAGGAAATGTACGCCGCCTTTCCCGAACAGGCCGAAGCCGTCGCCCGCAGCCAGCAGATTGCCGATGCAATCGACATCAAGCTCGACCTGGGCGTGCGGCATTTTCCGACCTACAAGCTGCCGGCCGAGAAGACGGCGCAAGACTTTCTATACGAGTTGTGCACGACCGGCCTCAAAGAACGCTATGCCGGCGACGTCGAGCGGTGTCCCGACGGCGAGCTTTCGCCGGCGGTGATGGAGCGGCTCAATTTCGAGCTGTCGGTCATCAACAAGCTGGGCTTCGCCAACTACTTCTTGATTGTCTGGGACTTCGTGCGGTATGCGCGCGAGCGGAGCATTCCGGCCACGGCCCGCGGCAGCGGCGTGGGCTCGGTCGTCGCGTACGGCCTGTACCTGAGCCACGTATGCCCGATGAAGTACGACCTGCTCTTCGAACGTTTCCTCGACGAGAGCCGCATGGAAGCGCCCGATATCGACATCGATTTTTGCAAGAACCGCCGCGGCGAGGTGATCGCCTACGTCAAGGAAAAGTATGGCGAGGCAAACGTGGCCCAGATCGGCACGTTCGGCACGCTGGCGGCCCGGGCGGCCATCCGCGACGTCGGCCGTGCACTCGGCTGGCCTATCCCCCGCGTCGATACGCTGGTAGCCATGGTGCCGCAAGAACTTGGCATCGCGCTCAAGAAGGCGTTGGCCGTCAGTTCTGACTTGAAGAACGCGTTTGACACCGATCTGGAAGCTCGCGAGCTGCTGACGCTGGCCATGAAGATCGAGGGCCTGGCGCGCAATGTGGGGACGCATGCCGCGGCGGTCGTGATCGCCGATCAGCCGCTGGTCGAGTACGTGCCCCTGGGCCGCGTGCAGGGCAAAGACGAAATCATCACCCAATGGGCCATGGACGACGTCGAGGCGGCTGGGCTGTTGAAGATGGACTTTCTGGGCCTGGGCAACTTGACCACGCTGGCCAAGGCCGTCGACCTGATCGAGCAAACCACCGGCACTCGCGTCGATCCCTACAAGTTTCCGCTCGACGACGCGGCGACCTTTGCGCTTTTGTGCCGTGGCGAAACCAAGGGCATTTTCCAGCTTGAAAGTGGTGGCATCCGCGACCTGTTGCAGAAGATGAAGCCCGATCACTTTCGCGACATTATCGCCACCAATGCCCTGTATCGGCCCGGCCCGCTCGAGGGCGGAATGGTCGACGACTACTTGCAGGTCAAGCACGGACGCAAGCAGGCTAAGTATCCGCACCCTGTGATGAAGGACCTGCTGGAAGAGACGCATGGCGTGATGGTGTATCAGGAACAGGTGATGCGGATTCTCAATCGCCTGGGCGGCATTCCCCTGCCCGACGCCTACTCCTGCATCAAGGCCATCAGCAAGAAGAAGCTCAAGGTGATCGCCAAGTACCGCGAGCAATTTGTCGCAGGAGCCACGGACAAAGGTCTCGACAATCGTTCGGCCAGCGAGCTTTTTGAGATGATCGAAAAGTTTGCCGGCTACGGATTCAACAAGAGCCATTCGACCGCCTATGCGCTCATCGCCTACATGACGGCCTACTTGAAGGCCCATTACTCAGTCGAGTTCATGGCGGCGCTATTGTCCGGCGATATCGACGGGCGAAACTTCAAGAAGAAGGACTCGCTGGTCGAGCACCTGGAAGATTGCCGGCGCATGGCGATCGAGGTCGTCCCGCCGGATGTAAACCGTTCGGAATCCGACTTCACGGTCGCCGACGGCAAGATCTACTTCGGATTGTGTGCCATCAAGGGCTGCGGAGGCTCGGCGGCGGAAGCCTTGGCTGCCGCGCGTCGCGCGGGGGGCCCATTTCGTGACCTGTTCGATTTCTGCGAACGAATTGACTCCGCACAGCTCGGTCGCGCGACGATCGAATCGCTGATCAAGGCCGGTGCGCTCGATTCGCTCGGCGGCCATCGAGCACAGCTTATGGCGATCATCGACCGGGCCATGCAGGCCGGTGCGGCGATGCACGCCGATCGTCGCAGCGGACAGAAAGGATTGTTCGATGCGCTCGACGATCCGGCCGATCGGGCACGGCCGGCCGCCAGCCTGCCCGACGTGCCCGAGTGGGACGACCGTCAGCGGCTGACCAACGAAAAGGAGGTGCTCGGCTTCTACCTGACCAGCCACCCGCTGGCCGAACACGAGAAGATTCTGGCCACGCATTGTTCGCACACGACGGCCGACGTTGCAGGCCTCCCGAATCGGACCGAGGTCGTCCTGGGGGGCATGCTCTCATCGATTAAGATTTCACAGTCGAAGAATCCACGCCCGGGAGGCAACAGCCGATATGCCATGTTTGACCTGGAAGATACCAGCGGATCGCTGCGCTGCATCCTCTGGTCAGAGGGTTTCGCCCAGTTTGGGCACCTGGTCGAAGCCGACGCGATCCTGGTCGTTCGCGGAGCCATCGATCGCCGGCCCGGCACGGAAGAGTCCAACCTGATTGTCAACGAGCTGATCCCCATGGGTGAATTGGACAGCCGGATGACCAAGGGCATCGTGATCCGCGTTCATGCCGAGCAGCACGGAGAGCATGGACTGGAGGACCTTCGCGAGATTCTCCGCGGATATCCGGGCACTTGCGAGCTACAACTCGTGGTTTGCCTGGACGACGGCAGCCGCGTTTATCTCAAGAGCGACAGTGTGCGCGTCGATTTGAACGCCGAAATGCGCGCACGTGTCGACGCCCTGCTGGGCCCTGGCAACGTCCGGCTGGTGCATGCCGCCCCCACCCGTTCCACCCCCCCACGCACTAACGGTGCCGCCCGGGCACTCGTCAGGGGCTAGAGGCCAGGGGCTGGGGGCTAGGGACGAAGATAAGTCGGGCCGCAGAATCGAGCGCGGCAACTTGTCCCTCTCCGTTCCCTGTTCTCTCTCACCTGATCCGTCCACTAGTCCCCGGCCCCTGGCCTCTAGCCCCTACTTGATTGACTCCCCTATTTTCACGTGTCAAGATGACCGGTCGCGGGTTGGAGTTTTACCAAGGACCTTCTGTCAAATAGGTGGAGCGCCTCATCATGATCCGACACGTAACGAAGATGGTTGCGGCAATGGTTATCATCGTCGCCTGCGGCGCGGCAATTGCCAGCGCGGCCGATCCCAACGGCACTTGGAAATGGTCGTTCACGACCCAAGGTGGACAGGAATTCGAGCTCTCGGTGACGCTCAAAGCCGACGGCGAGAAACTCACCGGACAGCTCACGCTGCCCATGGGCGACAACGTCGACATCAAGGATGGAACGTTCGAGAACGACGAAGTCAGCTTCACCACCGAACTGGAGCGCGATGGAGTCGTACGCAAGGCCAAGTACAAGGGTAAAGTCGACGGCGATACGATCAAGGGCAAGACCGAACGCGAGCGCAACGGCGAAATAGTGAGCCGCGATTGGGAAGCCAAGCGACAGAAATAATCTCCATGTCCAAGGATGCGACCCAGGGACGCAAACTGAATCATCCAACTCAAGGAGTTTTGTCATGCGTGCACTGATGAGCTTTTCGATGGCTGGGCTTGTTGCCCTCACAATGGTCGCGATCGGCCGCGCCCACGACTTGACCAAGGGAATGCAAAAAGGGACTCCGGACCTGAAATCGGCAGGACCGGTCACTTTCGCCCCACACGGAATTCTGCTGGTTGGCGACACCGCGGGCGCGGCGATCTGGGCCATTGCCACTGGCGACAAACCTGCTGGCAGCCCGAGCGAGAGCTTGAACATTGAAAAGATCGACGAGAAGATCGCCGCACTTCTCGGGACAACAGCGCAGCAAATCCTGATCAATGACCTGGCCGTCAACCCCGGAACCAAGAGCACGTTCTTGACGGTTTCGCGAGGCAAGGGTCCGGACGCCAGGCCGGTCATCATCCGCGTCGATTCGTCGGGCAAACTCGGCGAGTTCTCGCTCAAAGAGGTGATGTTCTCCAAGGCCCCGCTGCCCAATGCAGCCGTCGATCAGGAGGGCAAGGGCCGCCAGGATGTAACCACCGACTTGCAGTTTGCCGACGGCCGTGTGATCGTGGCCGGTCTGTCGAACGAGGAGTTTGGCTCGCAGTTGCGGGTGATCCCCTTCCCGTTCACCGCGGAAACCGGCGGCTCTAGCGTGGAGATCTGGCACACGGCTCACGGCAAGTTCGAAACCAAATCGCCCGTGCGCACGTTCGCGGTGTTCGACGTCGGCGGACAGCCCAACGTGCTGGCGGCCTACACCTGCACGCCGCTCGTGAAGTTTCCGCTTTCAGATCTGAAGCCGGGCAGCAAGGTCAAAGGCACGACTCTGGCCGAGCTTGGAAATCGAAATAAGCCGCTCGACATGATCGTCTACAAGAAAGAAGGCAAGGACTACCTGCTGGTGGCCAACAACTCGCGGGGCGTCATGAAAGTCGACGTCGAGACGATCGACAAAACCAACGGCCTTACCGAGCATGTAACTGGCGGCGGAAAAGCCGGACTGCCCTACGAAACCGTCCAGGATCTCAAGGGTGTCATCCAGCTCGACAAGCTCGACAAGGATCACGCGTTGCTCTTGGTCCAGTCCGAGTCGGGCAGCAAGGACCTCAAGGCGATCCAACTGCCGTAGCGATCAATCACTGCGACGCCATCGGGGCGCCGGCCAACAACTGCGGCCGCGCGCCCCGTCTTGCGCGCCGCCGGGGATTTTTGCCACAGAGAAAACAGAGGCCACCGAGAAGAACGTTCCATGTGCAAGCTATTCTCTTTCCTCCGTGCTCTCTGTGTCTCTGTGGCTATTATCTTCTTTGCTCTTGCAATCGTCTCATCCGGTTGTGGACGCCGCGCGGATATTGCCGTCGCCGATTTCAGCGGCCTGGTGATTGAGCTGAACGATCTCGACGCGCGAGACCACGGCTTCGAGATCGTCGGATTGAGCGCCGAACAATGCTCGGCGATCGAAAAGCTCGATGACGCGCGTAAGGCGGATCTGCTCCAGGTGTTTGTCGACCCGGGTGGTGCCGGCGCGCCGGCGGTGCTGGGGACGACTCGTTTCGATCGCGCGCGGTTGCGGTTCTTGCCGCGGTTTCCGTTCGAGCCGGGCCTGCGCTATCGAGCTGTCTTGCGCCTCGGGACGTTGCCGCGGTCTCAACAGGCGGACGACGTGGTGATCGTGTTCAAAATCCCCAAGCCGCCCGCCGCACGGCCGACGTTCGTGGAGCACATCTATCCCACAAGCGATCGGCTGCCGGAGAATCAACTGAAATTCTACATCCACTTCTCGGCGCCGATGGCTCGTGGCGAAGCGTACCAGCACATTCATCTTGTCGGTGCCGACGGAAAGGCGATTGAGGCCCCGTTTCTCGAACTGGGCGAGGAATTGTGGGACCCGGCCATGCGCCGCTTTACGCTGTTGTGCGACCCTGGCCGGGTCAAGCGCGAACTGAAGCCCCGTGAAGAACTGGGGCCCGTGCTCGAGTCGGGCAAGAGTTACAAGCTAATCGTCGATCGCGATTGGCTCGACGCCGCCGGCAATCCGCTCGACAACCCGGCCGAAAAATCATTCGACGTCCTCGCGCCCGACGAAACGCCGGTCGATACGGCCGCCTGGAAAATCGAGCCTCCGGCCGCTAACACCACGAGCGACCTGGTCGTGCGGTTTCCCGAGCCGTTGGACCACTCGCTCCTGGCACGGGTTGTATGGCTTGTCGACATGATGGGAAAAAAAGTCGAGGGACGGGTCGAGGTCGCCGATGGCGAAACGTGTTGGCGGTTCAAGCCGGCGCGAGCCTGGCAAGCGGGCGAATATCAGCTCGTGGCCGACGCGGCGCTCGAAGACCTGGCCGGCAACGCCATCGGCCGCGCCTTCGATGCCGATGTATTCGTCGAAGTTCAAAAACGCATCGAGTCCAAGACCGTCGCCTTGCCCTTTGAGATTCGCTGAAGCGGACTCCTCTCCCTCTCCCCTCGTGGGAGAGGGCGGTGAGCGCAGCGAGCCGGGTGAGGGGGTGCACCACGAGTTCGCGATGCCTTCCTGCAGTTCTCCCCTCATCCCAACCCTTCTCCCTCAAGGGGAGAAGGGAGGAGTGTCACCAGTTTGATCATTTCCCCGCCCGCATTGGCCGCGTCGCCAACAGTGCCTGCGTTGCCCAGCCGCAAGTCGACAGTTGCTGGGCGTAACTATCGGCGCCGGGCGGTCGAGTGGTCGGGGGCCAGCTTCCATCGGGCTGCTGCTCGGCGACGAGATACTTCCGTCCGCGAGCAATCATCGCTTCGCGATCGGCCGATTTCCCCGGCTGAGCGACAAGCGCCAACAACACCAGAGCCGTATCAAACACTTCCGGAGGCGCGTTGACGAACGGTCCCCAGCCGCCGTCGGGCGATTGGCCCTTGCGCACCAGCTCAATCGCACGCTCGCGTTGAGTAACTGCCTCGGCGTTTGCACTGTCGGCCAGCGCCAACAAGGTTGCCGCCGCGCTCAGAACGTTGGCTGGCGGCGTCTGCTCAAACCGGCTTTGAGCTTTCGCAATCGCCTGGGCGTACTTCGCCCGATCAAAAACGGCAAGTGCGCGGCTGGCCATGTACGTGGCCAACGCCCGACCGTATGTCACCGGCGAGCCCAGTACGTCGGCCGCGTCGGTCTCCCAGCTACCGTCTGGCAATTGCAACTCGGCCACTAGCGCCGCCGCTCGCTCAAGCGCGACTGGGTCGGTCACCAGGCCGCTGGCGCGCGCGTCGGACAAGGCGGCGGCGAACTGGATGCGCGCGAGCTTCTTATCTTTGAACGGACCCTCGGGCCCGTTGGAGTCCCAGCGCTGGGGTGCGGCCAGAAAAACAAGCGTGTCGGCCAACGAGCGTCGAGCCTTGGGATTGCCAGCGCGGACTGCCGACATCAGCGCCCGCGCGGCATCACCATTGTTGTGGCAGGAATAGCACTTGTTGTCTGACGCCCACTTGGGCACTTCAGTGGCCAGGAAAGCGATGGCGCGATGCTCGGGCGAGGTATCGGCAGCCCTTGCCAGAACGGCGCCCACAATCAAGATCTGGACCAGTGCGGCCGACATCGAGCGGTAACTCACAGCGCCTCCCGCTGACCAAATCAGGAAAGCGAAGCTTAGATCCGCTCGATAATCGTGGCTGTGGCCATGCCGTGGCCGATGCACATAGTTTGCAGGCCGAGCGTGCCGCCGGTGGCCTCCAGGCCGACGAGCATCTTGGCAAATATGCCCGCTCCGGTCGCGCCCAGCGGATGGCCGTGGGCAATCGCACCGCCCCACGGATTGACCCTTTCCATGTTGGCCTTCAGCTCGCGGCTCCACGCCAGCACCACCACAGCGAACGCCTCGTTGATCTCGATCCAATCGATATCGTCCAGCGTCAGCCCGGCGCGCTTGAGCGCTTTTTGCGTGGCGGGAATGACGCCAGCCAATTGCAGCGTGGGGTCGTCGCCAACCGCCACGCGCGCCAAAAACCTGGCTCGCGGTCGCAGACCGTCGCCCATTGCCACTTCACGGTCAGCCACCAGGACGGCCGCGGCGCCGTCGGAAATCTGGCTCGAGTTGGCCGCCGTCACCACGCCGTTTCCGTTCGGCCGAAAGACCGTCGGCAGCGAGGCGATCTTGGCCGAGTCGAGCGTGTCGCGAATCCCTTCGTCGCGCGACATGGGCACCGACTTGCCCTCGGCGTTCAATCCAGTGGAGGGCAGCAACTCACGATTACGACCCTCGCGGGCCGCGGCGCTAGCACGACGATGGCTCTCCATGGCAAACTGGTCGACGTCCTGCCGCGTGATCTTGTATTTTTCGCTTAACAGTTCCGCGCTTTCGCCCTGATGGACGAGTTTGAAGCGAGCCAACTCGGGATTGAGCTTGCCAATGTCACCGACGTCGCTGAACATCGGGGCCCGCGTCATGCTCTCGACGCCCGCGCCAATCGAGTAATACGCGTCACCCGCGGCAATCTGTTGCGCGGCAAAATGGATCGCCTGCTGGCTGGAGCCGCACATGCGGTTGAGCGTCACAGCGGGCACGGTGATCGGAAAGCCGGCCAGAAATACAGCCAGGCGGCCGATGTTGGCCCCCTGCTCGCCGGCCTGCGTCACGCATCCGGTCACAACGTCTTCGATTTTCTCCGACGGCACTCCGCTGCGCTGGCACAAGCCGGCCAGCGCGCCGGCTAACAACGAGTCGGGACGAACTTCACGAAAGGCGCTGCCTTTGCGACCGAACGGCGTTCGCACGGCTTCAATAATGACGGGCTGGGGCATGGAATAGGTCCTTTATATGATTGATTCTAAACCGCAAGCGTGCGGATGATTGATTCGATACGTGGCCCTGGCTAGGACACCTCAAGTGGCGCGGTACGGGCGTAATAGTCACCGTATTTCTCGCGCAGGGCCGACTTCATAAACTTGCCAGCCGAGGTGCGCGGAATCTCGGAGGCAAACTCGACCGCGTCGGGCAACCACCACTTAGCAAATTGCGGTTGCAAAAACTCGATCAGTTCCTTCGGCGTGGCCGTGTGCTCCTTCTTGAGCACCACGATCGCCAGCGGCCGCTCGGCCCACTTGGGATGCGCCGCGGGAATCACAGCCGCCTCAGCCACGGCCGGATGACACATCAATGCCGTTTCCAGTGCCACGCTGCTGATCCATTCACCGCCCGACTTGATCACGTCCTTGGCGCGGTCTTGCAGGTGCAGGGTCCCATACTTGTCGATGGCCACGATGTCGCCCGTGCAGAACCAACCATCGTCGGTGAACGAGGTCGCGGCGTCGGGGCGATTGTAGTATCCGTTGGCGATCCACGGCCCACGCACTTCCAGCTCGCCCATCGACACGCCGTCCCAGGGCACTAGTCCGTTTTCGTTGCGGGCGCGAATCTCGACCATGGCACACGGCCGGCCCTGCTTGGCCTTGAACGCGTATTGTTCGTCCTTCGAACCGTTTGCCAGACGGTGCGGCATGGCGCCCACGGTGCCGATGGGGCACAGTTCGGTCATGCCCCACGAGTGCAACATCGCCAGGCCGTGCCGCTCCTGAAAGCCTTCGATCATGCTGCGCGGCGCGGCCGACCCGCCCGTGACGATCGCCCGGACGGCCGACAGGTCGTACTTGCCCGGCGCCGCGTCCAGAATCTGCAGCATGCCCAGCCAGATCGTCGGCACGCCGCCGGTGATCGTCACTCGCTCGCTGACCAACAACTCAAGCAAGCTGGGCGGATCGAGGTGCGGGCCGGGGAAGACCTGCTTCGCGCCCACCAGCATGCACGAATATGGCATGCCCCACGCGTTGGCGTGGAACATCGGCACGACCGCCATCACCGCGTCGTGCTCGTTGAGGCCCAGCGTGTCGGTCATGCCGCTGGCCATCGAGTGCAACACGATCGCGCGGTGCGAGGCCAAGACACCCTTGGGCATGCCGGTCGTGCCGGAGGTGTAACACATCGCCGCGGCCTGACGCTCGTCGATATCGGCGAACACGAACCGCGACTCGTCGGCATCGGCCAGCAGGGCTTCGTAGTCGAGCGTGCCGGGCGGCAGCGGCTTGTCGCTGGAGCGGACCACAATGACGTGCTTGAAGTCGACCGATCCGCGAAACTGATCGAACACGTCCCACAACACTTCGTCGACGAGCACCACCTTGTCGCCGGCGTGGCTGGCGATGTAGGTCAGGTCGTTGGGGTGTAGCCGCAGGTTGAGTGTGTGCAGCACCGCGCCGAGGCAAGGAATACCGACGTACGCTTCGAGATGCTGATAGTGGTTCCAGCAGAACGTAGCCACGCGGTCGCCGCGCTCGACCCCCAATTTCTCAAGCGCCACCGTCAATTTCTTGGCGCGGGCGATCATGTCGGCGTACGTATAGCGATGGATCGACCGGTCGGGTCGGCGTGTGACGATCTCGCGATCGTGGTGCAACTGCTCCGCCCGGCGGAGCATCGCGGGTATCGTCAACTGAAAGTCCATCATCAAGCCTTGCATGCTGTCCTCGCTACCGACTGGAGAAAATCAGTCCCAAAGAATCAAACCGCCGAAGACCGACATTTGGAGTGGCCGCCGCAGTAATTGTAGTCAAGGCTGAGGTGGCGCAACAACTCGGATGGCGGGGCCGCCTGCTACGCCCCAGGACATGCCCGGACGGCCGCCAACGGCAGTCGATTCTCGGTGGCCCACCGCTCCCACTCGATGGCCGATCGTGCGGCAAAGATGGACTTCATCTCGTCGTAGGTTCCCTGGGTGGCTTTCAGCAGCGTGGTCAATTTCGCCCAGAACTGCGGTTCGAGCGTCGCCACTGCCAGCCAGCCGTCGCGCGTGGGGTAGAGATTGTAGAACGGCGCGCCGCCCCCCAACGGGCCGCCAGGGACGGTCAACCCATAGCGCAAGGGAAGCGTGAACGTATCCAGTGCATCGGCGATCGGCACATAGCTGAGCGTCGCCTCGCCGGTTCGCGCTCGTTCGGCCAGCACGGCCAGCACGTGGCTCACGGTCGTCTGCGCGCCGGCCATGTCGGCCAACAGCGTTAGTGGCATTGCTGGGGGCGAGAGCAAGCCGACGCCCGCCTGATACGTCAGATCGTGACCGGTAAGCTCTTCGTCGGGCGGTGCGTGGCCCAAAATTGCCACCTGGCAGAGTTTCGGAAATTGAGCGTGCAGTGCGGTCCACGACAGACCAAGCCGCTCCAATGACGATGGCAGCGTCGAAGTAACTAGCACGTCGGCCACCGACAAATGTTCGTCAAGTTGCTTGCGCTCGTCTGGGTTCTTGAGGTCAAGCCGCACGGCTTGCTGATTGCCGAGCAGATAATGATAGAAGTCGGGGCAGTTCAGCGCCATTGGATCGCCGCCGGGGGGCTCGACTTTCACCACCTCCGCGCCCCAACGGTCTAATTGCGACACTGCCGCAGGCCCCGGCAGGTTGAAGGCGATCGTGACGAGTTTGGTTCCGGCGAGCGGTTGCATGGCGTTGCAGTGGTTGTGTGATGCACTTGATGAAGTGTGTTATACTGCCGCGACTCGCGGAATCAAAACTTTGCCCACCCACACTCGAAACGAACTTCGATGTTCAATGTCGGATTGCCCAAGGGGCTGGTCGCCACCGAAACTCAGGCCACGGTCGCGGCAAACGTTTGTTTTCTGGAAGGCCCCGCTTGGCACGGCAGTGGTGATCTGTACTTCAGCGACATCTCGGGCAATCGGATTCTGAAGTTGAGCCCCGACGGCGGCGTGTCGACGTTTCGCGCCGATAGCGGGCGGACCAATGGCAATACGTTCGACGAGCAAGGGCGCCTGATCAGTTGCGAGGGGGCCGAGTTCGGGCCCGGCGGGCGACGACGGATCGTGCGCTCGAACGTGGCAACCGGCGAATTCGAAGTCCTCACCGCCCGCTTCGAGGGCCGCC
>CAZUPX010001224.1:0-2672 GCA_964622155.1 uncultured Planctomycetaceae bacterium
GCGCGGCTCAGCGACGAGGTGCGAACGGGTGTCGTGATGCTTCCCAAAGGCCTGTGGGCCAAGCACACCGGCAACGGTCAAACCGCCAATGCGCTCGCGCCTGACACGTTGACCGATCTGGGGGGTGGCGCCTGCTTCAACGACGCCCGGGTGGAAATTGAGGCTCTGAGGCCGTGAGGTCAAAGCCGAGGGACTGATTTCATGAGCCAGATTCCCTACGAGAACCGGACCGATAGCGTGCAGGAGAAGCTGCGGCTTCTGCTGGCAGCGTACGCGGCCGGTGATCTCGATCTAGCCATGTCGCTGTCGGAGTCCGCGAAGGAAACCCTCCGCTTTGAGCGCCAACTACAGACTAAGTCAGCGCAGCCCGCGATCGCCGCCGACCACTTTGTTTCCGTGGAGCAATTGCCGAAAGCGTGGGCACAGTGGGCCAACGGCTGGAAGTTTTGCAAGCCCGTCAACTTGTTTGAGACGGTCGGGATCGAACGGTCCGGCGAGCCGGTTGACGTTGCGGTGGCATTTCCAGTTGACCAGACGACCGACCTCGGCCGAGAGGTGCGTGTCGTGCGCGCGAGCACACACACGGGCATGTTGCAAGAAGTGCCTTGCCAGGTTTACGGCGAGGTGCGACGTGGAAAGGAACGACATTGTCAGCTCGTGTTTCTGGCCGACGTCGCCTCGCACCAACAAGCCACTTACTTCTTGTTCTACGGCAATCCTTTGGCCGAGCGACCCACCTGTGCAACCGATCTGCAAATCCGTGGCGAAGGATATGGACTCGATATCGAGAATCAGCACTTCACGGCCTGCTTGTCGCGCCAGATGGGGCAGTTGGAGCGACTGATTTACAAACGTCAGCACGGGCTCGAGCTGTATGCCGGCGGAAAGGGACACGGCGAACCGCCGGGCATCGACTGGGCACACGACTATGTCGACGAGGGTCATTTTCAAAAGCTGCGGATGCGCAACTGGCCGCACTGCCCGAACTTCGAAGTCGTCCGCGGGCCACTGTGTGCGCGCGTTCGCCGCTGGGGGTTTCCCCGCAGTCCGTTGCACCCGGTGTTCACTCCCAGCCGCGTTCACATGGACCAGACGTATGTGTTTTTTTCCGGCCAGCCGTACTTCTTGAAGATTGGCCAAATCGACGTCGTCAAAGATGTCGCGATCGAAGCCATGAGAGACGACGAATGGGTCTTCTCGGGCTATTCATTTACCGACACTGTGTGGTTCGACCATCGGGGCAAGCTGCACGAAGGGAGCGTGCCCGCCAGTAGCTCAGAGAATCTATGGGGAGTTGGTTTTTACCATCGCGAAAGTCGGGACGCGTTTATAGCATTGTGGCTCGAGCACACCGCCAAGGGCTTTGACGGTCTCACCCACGGCGGCGTACCCACATTGCACTACGACGGCCACGGACAATTGTGGAGCCGTTATCCCGCAAACCACGCGACACTCAAGGCGGGCACCTCGATTCGGCAAACCAACGCGTATTTAGTTCTGCCCTATGTCGGGCCGGACGCCGCGGCGACGGTCGAGCGATTGCGGCACCAACTCCTGAATCCACTCGAAGTGCACTCCGCCGAGTTGCCGCGCACGGCCGCGGCGAGTGCGACCGGCGACCTGGCTAAGTTCGGCGAGACGAATCAAACCGCGCCGCTCAAGCCGGCCATCTGGAAGGCGCTTCGCGAGGTCCGCGACGAGCAGCTTTACAAGATCGACTCGAACATCGTGGACTTGGGTTACGTCTACGACGTGCGCGAGCGAAACGGCATCGTTTCGATTCTTGTGACGATGCCACATCGGGGGCGTCCCGTTTACAACTTCCTGGTCAACTCGGGCGGGGGGCGCATTGAGCCGGGCATTCGCGAGCAAGTTCGTAGACTCGACGGCGTGCGCGACGTGATCGTCGAGTTCACCTGGGAACCTCCGTGGACCGAGGCCCGCGTGACCGATGCTGGGCAGCGCGCCTTGGGCTTGAAGTCCTCTTGAATCCGTCGGGAGCGATCTGGCGCTCGCCGATCTAAAAACCGTTCGATCGATCACGTCCACCACGGATAGTGCGGCGGCATGTCGCGGCTGGTGCGCATCGTAAATTTGGCGGGCCGCTTGTCGAGAAACGCCTGCACGCCTTCGCGGGCGTCTGGCGAACGGCCCATGTAGTAGACTCCCTGCGATTCGATCCGGTGGGCCTCGCGCGGATGCGCCGCCCCCAGCATTTTCCACAACATCTGTCGCGCGAGAGCGACGGAGACCGCGGAGGTGTGTTCGGCAATCTCGGCGGCCAGCGATTCGGCGGCCGGCAGCAGTTCTTCGGCCGGCAGCACGCGACTCACGAGCCCGCCTTGCAGGGCCTCATCGGCGCCAAACACGCGTCCGGTTAACACCCACTCGGCCGCCTGCGCGATCCCCACGACGCGCGGCAGAAACCAACTACTGCACGCCTCCGGTACGATGCCGCGGCGAGCAAACACGAACCCGAACTTTGCCTTGTCGCTGGCCAGCCGGATGTCCATCGGCAGCGTCATGGTCACGCCGATGCCCACCGCCGGACCGTTGATCGCCGCGATGATTGGTTTCTTGCAGTCGTAGAGTGCCAGGCCAATCTTTCCTCCGGAGTCGGCGATTTGGGTGGTGCCTGTGTTTTCAGGGTCGCGATCGAGATCGGCGAACGA
>CAZUPX010001225.1:0-1653 GCA_964622155.1 uncultured Planctomycetaceae bacterium
GCATCCACTCCTACCTTGCCTACCTCCGCGACCGTCTTGTGGTGGCCCGCGACCTGCTCACCGAGACCGGTAGCATCTTCGTGCAGATTGGCGATGTGAATGTGCATCTGGTGCGGAGTGTTCTCGATGAGGTTTTCGGCAGCGAGAACTTTATTAGCCTCATCACTGTTCGGAAAACTGGCGGAACGACAGGGAAGTTTATGCCAGCGACGGCGGATTATGTTCTTTGGTTTGCGAAGGACACGGAACGAACCAAGTATCGGGAAGCATTTCGACTGAAGAAGGACGATGGGGGCGATGCCAGTTACGACATGATTGAACTGTTGGATGGCAAGAGACGGCGCATGAACGAAGAAGAACGAGAGATGTCCTCAAGCGAACTTCAGGGCAAGCGATTCCAGTTTACGATCATGACATCACCGCGTATTCGCGAGGCTCGAACTGGCTTTTATGCAGTGAAGTTTCAGGGACAAGAATACTGGCCTACAGCGGGTGAATGGAAAACGAATCGAGAGGGGATTGCGCGATTAATTGCCGCGAGCCGGATCGATCGCGTCGGCAATACGCTGCGATATGCTCGCTATCTCGACGACTTCCCCGCTACAGCCTTGACCAATACGTGGAACGACGTTGGCGGCGCGACAGAACCGATGTACGTCGTGCAAACGAACGCGGAGATTGTGAAACGCTGCCTCCTCATGACCACCGACCCCGGCGACCTGGTGCTCGACCCGACCTGCGGCAGCGGCACCACGGCCTACGTCGCCGAGCAGTGGGGCCGGCGCTGGATCACCTGCGACACCAGCCGCGTCGCTCTGGCGTTGGCGCGCACGCGCCTGATGGCCGCCAAGTATCCCTACTACCTGCTGGCCGACTCGCCCGAGGGCATCAAGAAGGAAGCGGAAGTAGGTCCGAGCCGCGACCGTGAGGGAGCGGTCCGCCCGCCGCTTGCTGACGCGCGCGGCTCGGACTACGACATCAAGAAGGGCTTCGTCTACAAGCGCGTGCCGCACGTCACGCTCAAGTCCATCGCCAACAACCCGGACATCACGGAGGGCATGACGCGGCAGCAGATCGACGCCGCCATCGCCAAGCACGCCGACACCGAAACGCTCTACGATCAGCCCTACGAGGAAAACAAGCGCGTGCGGGTGTGCGGGCCGTTCTCGGTGGAATCGCTCAGCCCGCACCGGACCATCAGCGCCGAGGAGAAAAAACACGACTCGGAAGTCGGCACGAAGCACGGTTACAGGATGCACATGATCGGCCCCGACAACTTCGGCCACATGATCCTGGAGAACCTCAAGAAGGCCGGCGTGCAGAACACGCGCCAAGGGGAACGGCTCAAGTTCGATTCGCTCGACGTGTATGCGGGCGAATGGATTCACGGGCAGGGGACCTACGCCGAGGCGGACGGCACACCGAGACGGGCGGCGATCTGCATCGGACCGGAGCACGGGACGGTGGGCGCGCTGCTCATCAAGGAGGCGGCCAAGGAAGCGGTCAAGGGAGTCGGCTTCGACGTGCTCATCGTCTGCGGCTTCGCCTTCGATCCGGCGGTGAGCGAGGAAGCCAAGCGCTACGGCAAGCTGGTGGTGCTGCCGACGAAAATGAACCCCGACCTGGCGATGGGCGACGAGCTCTTGAAGAAGA
>CAZUPX010001226.1:0-5393 GCA_964622155.1 uncultured Planctomycetaceae bacterium
TGCCGAGGCAGTCCTCGATGACGTAATGCACTTGCGCAACGTGGTTCAAGAAATGGTCGTGGAGCTGGTGGCCATTAAGCCAGTTCGTGCGGCAAAACGGGAACTGCAAACCGTTCCTCGCATTGAACTCGTATTGGTCGAACCATAACGAGACTGACGTTACCCGACATCCGGCAACCCGTACGGCTTGCGATACGCTTTGGTCAATAACCGGTTCGCCTCGTCGCAGTCGGCGAATCGTTCGGCCTGCGTGTCAAATTCGAGCCGGCCGCGCGTCAGGTAGGCGATCTCTCCCAGGTGCACCAAGGCACAACTGCGATGTGCCACCTCGGGCGAGGCCCGAGTCGGCGTCCGCTGCCGAACGGCGGTCAGAAAATCGGCCATGTGCTCCGGATAACCCGTGCGGCCGCGCAGCTCCTTCCCTTCGGTCGGACCCGGCTTGTTTTTGGGTCCCAGGAACACGCTGAACGCGCCGCGGCGCGAAAAGACCATGTAGCCTTCGGTGCCGTAAAACACGTTGCCGTTGTCGAAGCCGTGCATGCCGTAGGCCGTGAACGGATAGTTTTCATAAACCAACAACCGGCCGTCGGGATACTCGTACTGGACGTTCAGGTTGTCCGGGTAATCGCTGGCGTGATCGCGGAGCATCATTCGCCCGCCGCGAGCCGTGACGTGCTTGGGTAACGTGTCGATCCCCAGGCCCCAGGTAGCCATGTCGAGGTCGTGGATTCCGTCGTCACCGATCTCGCCGTTGCCATAGTCGCGAAACATCCGCCACGTGCCGTGAAAGCGATGGGGATTGAAGGCGTGCACCGGGGCAGGGCCCAACCAGCGGTCGTAGTCCACGCCCGGCGGCGACACCGCGTCGGGTAGCGCCTTGACCTCGTCGCGCAGCTCGGCCGTCCAGGCGCGGGCCACCTTCACCTGCCCGATGATCCCTTCCTTCAGCAACCCCCCAGCCTTCTCGGTGACCGGGCTGCTCCGCATCTGGCTCCCCTGCTGCACCACGCGGCCATATTTCTTGGCCGCTTCGATGATCATCGGTCCCTCGGCATACACGTGCGAGATCGGCTTTTCGATGTACACGTCCTTGCCCTGTTGCATCAGCGTCAGCGCGATCGGCGCGTGCCAATGGTGCGGCGTGGCGATGATGCAGGCGTCGACGTCCTTGTCGGCCGCGATGTCTTCATACCGCGCCGTCCGCTTGGGTGGGGCCGATTGAAAGCCGGCCACGTGACTGGCCATTTTGTCGATCTGCCGCGGGTCGACGTCGCACAGCCAGGCAAACGACACGGCCTCGCGCCGCTCGACAAGCCCTTTGACGTGACTGGTCATGATCCCGCCGCAGCCGATGATCGCCAGCCGTATGGTCTGGGGCTTATCGGACCCATACGCATGCACGCCACCGAGCGTCGACACGGCCGCGGCCAGCGCAGCCGATTGTGCGGAGTGCTCAAGAAACTGGCGACGGGTGGTTTCGTGTTCCATGGCGAGATCCCCTTCGACACGCGGATTGTGACTTTTGAGCGAACCGGCTAATACCGTCAAGAACGCCGACGGTTTCAAGGTTGGCGAGGCGGTCAGCGAAGAATCTAACCCTGACGGCCACCCCGATCAAGCCGGGCCGACTGTAAGAATCGATCCAGACCTCGCTCGGAACGCCACTGGTCTGGCTAAACTTGTCTGCGGAAATGTGGCGCAGAATCGTCGCCCAAATCAACTAGACGTGGCGGTTTCTTCGTCGCCGGCTCCAAGCAGCCCAGCTAACGAAGGCGAATCCGCACAGCACAAGCGTGCCGGGCTCGGGGACATTGATCAAGTTGATCGTGACCGGATCGTACACAAACGTGTTGAGCGACAGCGGCGTTCCATCGAGCAACGTGCCGGCGATGTGTCGTCCGTGTGTGATCGCAGTCGCGGTCAGCCCATAACCATACACATTCAAGACGGTGCCGGGCTCCATTAAGAAAGCGCCGACAAAATGGCCTCCTTTCAAATCCAAAACAGCGCCTGGATAGTTGTAGCCAATGGCCACCGAGTATGCGCCATATAGGTCGGGACCCAGGCCCGTGCCAGCGGTGAACGTCCCTCCCGTGACCACAACGTGTGGCGGAGGCGAGATGTTGCTTTTTCCCAAGCTCAGCGCGATGCCGGCCAGGTAGCCGTCGCCGCCGTAAAACGTCCCGCCGCTGATAGTCATGTTTCCACCGTTGACCACCACCGCGTCGTTCGCGTAGCCGCTCGCGGTAATATCACCGCCGTAAAACGTCCCGCCGGAAATCGTCGACTGGGTATTTGTAACCCAGACCGCGGCTCCCGGGACAAACGAAGCGGTGCCGCCCGATAGGGTGCCGCTGCTGATATCGAGCGTGCCACCCACCATGTCGATTCCGTGACCCGCAAAGCCCGCGAACGGTTGCGGATTCGACCCGCCCGTAATGGAACCGCCCGTAACTTGGATATGGTTGGCGGTAGAATCGTAGGCCGAGACGGCCGGACCGCCCGGAGAGCCACTTGGCCCATTGACCACAGCGCCGCTGGTGATATTCAGTGTCGTGCTATTCGAGAGACTGACGTCGGGCGACGAGCTGGAAATGGTGTGCGTGCCGCCGTCAGAGTACGTGACCGTGGCCATTGCTGAGTGAAGGGGCGCGAGGCAAAACACCAGCAGTCCTGACTTCAGCGCTGTGATACGGTTCATTAGCGGACCTCTCCGAAATGACTGGCCGACTCGTCGTTTAGTGTACTCAGTCTCGTTCGGGAATCAAACTCGCCAATTCATCATTCATCGTTCTCGCGTGGCAGATTGACCGGGATACAAAATCGGCTCTCTGGCCTGCCTAATACGTCCTCCGCCGCGGCGTATCGCATTGGACCCAGGGGGCTGTGGAATTCGCCGCGCGAAAACGACTAACGTGGGATTTGCGCTTGGCCAGCGCAAGAAAAAAGGCCTCGCGACCGGTGAGCCGCGGGCCTTTGTCTGTAGTCGACGCTTGTGCCAGATCGTGGTCGTCAGACGGTGTGCCTTCTCCAATATCGGCGATAACGCCAGCCGGCCTGATCGCTATCCGGGGCCTTGGTCACGCTCTGCACCTGGCCAGAGTGTCTTCTCGAATATCGGCGATAACGCCGAGCGGTCTGATCGTAATCTGGGGCCTTGTTCGCGCTCTTCACCTGGCCCGACCTCGCGGATGAGCTGGCTGAGTCAGTCGTGGCGCTTGAGCTTCCAGCAGCCAAGACAAGGCTAACCAAGCACAGACAACCCGCCGCGACAGTAGCGGCAAAGAGCCAGCGATACTTCAATCCATTGTTCATCTGAATTCCTCCATACACAAGTTACAACCATGAACGACACATCGAGACCATGCTAGTGGCTCTCAGTTCATTGTCAAACGGTTGGCGAATCGCGTCAGCCTGATAATTCAGTTGAAATAGGGAAGCTGGATTCTTTTCGCCGTTGCTCCGTCACCGCTATACGCTTACGACGCGATAGCGCGATGCGAAGTGCGATTGTGATCGCCCGCGGCCCGTGCATTTGCACCTGGGATTCGCCGAGCGTCAAGCAGCGCGCGTCGGCGTGCTGTGAGAAGTGAGAGACTCAATTAGCGGCGCAGGGATTCGAACCCCGGACACGCGGATTATGATTCCGCTGCTCTAACCAACTGAGCTACGCCGCCAAAAAAATGTGCGCCGATGACGCACACCTTCATCGTTTAAGGTTATCACGAAAACACGGTGCGACAAGGCCAATCAATTTGCCGCACTGCGGGTATACTGACTGTGGACGCAGGGGGGCCCGCAGGTTTTCTTCGCCGCATTTAAGCACCATTTATGCGGACAGGCACGCAAATACACGCGCTCCCGATCGCGCAATCCGCGCACGCTGTTCGAGTTTCTCGCACGGGGTGCCGACGAACGAGATAAGCTTGATTAGCGACGAAACAAATCGAGTCGAACCGACTGCAACTACGGAGGCACGAACATGGGCCCAAGCAGCAAGGCGACTGTGACAAAACACCGCATCCGAGCACTCATGGGATGCATCGAGGCGGGCGAGCCGGTAGCACCAGAAGCCGAACTGTGGACGCTCGCCGACTGTCTGACCGTCGCGGGCGTCTTGCTGTCGTCGGCGATGGCGGTCGGCTCCTATGCTCGACCCACGCCCCAGGGAAGTCGAGAGGGACCGCAGGAGCGCTTGAAAGAGTTTCAAGCCACGATCGAATTTATCGCGGCAATGGCCACCGCGCTCCGCACCGGAACCTGGGACGAATATTTCGACACAACGGTGACCGTCGGCATTGCGGCGGGTCGCTGCACGCCGCTTAGTGGCTTCAAGAGGTGATCGCTGGCCCATGGATGACTTCGACGAAGACTATCCCGACGAGAACGAGGATGAGTCGACAGTGGCGTGCCCGTACTGCAAGCGCGAGATTCACGAAGACGCGCAGCGCTGCCCGTACTGTGAGCATTACATTTCCGAAGAGGATGCGCCCCCGGCACGAAGGCCCTGGTGGATCGTTGCGGGGGTGATCGTGTGCCTGTACGTCGTTTTCCGCTGGATCACCGGTTGAACGGCGACATCAGGGCGGCGAGGAGACTTCGTGGCGTTCAAGGATCATTTTTCGACGCAAGCACGCGAGTATACGCGCTTCCGGCCGCGATATCCGCGCGAATTGTTCGCGTTTCTCGCCGGACTGGCGCCGACGCGTCAGCGGGCGTGGGACTGCGGCACGGGCAATGGCCAGGCGGCGCTTCCGCTAGCGGAATTCTTCGACGAGGTCGTCGCCACCGATCCCAGCGCTCAGCAGATCGCACACGCCTCGCCACATGCGAAGGTGACCTACCTGGTGTCCGCGGCCGAGCACTGCCCGTTGAGCGACGAAACCGCCGACCTGGTGTGTGTCGCACAGGCGCTGCACTGGTTTGACTTGGAACGGTTCTATGCGGAGGTCCGCCGCGTGGGGCGCGCCGGCAGTGCTCTCGCCGTGTGGAGTTATGGGCTGGCCACAATCACGCCCGAGGTCGACGCCGTAGTCCGGTATCTCTACGAGGATATCTTGGGCCGATACTGGCCGCCGGAACGCAAGGTGGTCGAGCAGGGTTACAAGACGATCCTGTTTCCGTTCGACGAGCTGGCCGCGCCCAATCTGACGATGGCGGCCCGCTGGAGTCTGGTGGACCTGGTTGGATACCTGGGCACGTGGTCGAGCACGCAACGGTTCATCGCCCAGCATGGCCGCGATCCGCGGGACGGTTTCGTGCCAAAGCTCAATAGCGATTGGGGCGCCGAAGACGTGGTGCACGAAGTTCGCTGGCCACTCTACGTACGGGTGGGGCGGATCGGGTGAGGTGTTTGGCTGCGGGCGAGCATTCCTGAAGGCTTTCCTATGCTT
>CAZUPX010001227.1:0-3489 GCA_964622155.1 uncultured Planctomycetaceae bacterium
GCCAGGCGATTGAGCCGGTGGTAGGCGCGCAGGGCCTCGTCGACGCTCTGGCGGCCACGGGCGAATTTCGGCGGATCGAGGATCACGCCGCCAAACCGCTGGCGTTTGACTGCCAGTTGCCCAAGTGCCTGGAAACAATCATCCGTCTCGAAGTGGACCCCGATCGCGCCGTTGAGCTCGGCGTTGGCGCGAGCCAAAGCGACGGCCTTGGCGCTGGTGTCGATGCCCAACACTTCACGCGCCGCGCCGTGAATGGCGGCATTGAGACTGAAGCCGCCGCTGTAGCAGAACAGGTCGAGCACGCGGCGATCGCGAAAATATCCGGCGGCAGCGAGGCGGTTTTCGCGCTGGTCGATATAGAAGCCGGTCTTTTGACCTTCGGACAGGTCGATACCGTAGCGGATATCGTTTTCGACAATGAAGGCGGTGCCCTCGGGCGCCTCGCCTCGGTACAGCCCGTCGCGCAGCTCGATCCCCTCGGTGGCGGCGACTCCTTTTTCGGTGCGGACGAAGATGCCTTGCGGCTGCACCAACTCGACCAGCATGTCGGCCAATTCGTCGAGCCGTCGAGCCATAGCCAAGGCCGTGACCTGCACCGATAGCCAGTTGGCATACCGATCGACGATCAGGCCGCTCAAGCCATCGGCCTCGCTGAACACCAGTCGAGCGGCCCCTTCGGGATCGGTCAGGCCCAATTGCTTGCGCAGCTCGATGGCTGTGCGCAAGCGACCGAACCAGAAGGCCGTGTTGAGAGCCTCGGCGTTGCGCCAGGTGTACAGCCGCACGCGAATTCGGCTGCGGCTGTTGAATAGCCCGCGAGCGACGAACTTGCCGGCGTCGGTGAACAAGTCGATCACGTCACCATCGGTGGGATTCCCCTCGACGCGCGCGATCGCCGAGTCGAGCACCCACGGATGCCGGCCGTAAAACGGCCGCGCTTTGCGGGGCTTGAGGATCGCCCCAGCCGCGGCGAAGCCGGGAGCCAGTTCGCGCTCGACGGGAGCCACTGGAGAAGAAATGTCGGACATGGCTCGGAGTGTCTGGTTTGGCTTATGTGCTGGTATGAATAGACTGTTGTCGCGTGGACGCGGCTGCGTTCATCATCTCCGCGCGAGGCACCGGCCGCAAGCGGCGCGGCGCCTTCAAGTTGCACAGGCCCCACACGCGACGTATTCTGAATCGACGATTGACGCTGATTTTCGACTGCCGTTCCTAGATGAGAGCACGCGCATGACAAAAAGTTTGATTCCCTCGATGGCTCTCTTGGCGGCGCTGACGGTCGCGGCCATTGCCGCCGACGCTCCGGTGGCTGGCGTCGTGCTGGGTGTGCATGGTGGCACCGGAATGGCAAAAAATGAAATGACGCCCGACTTGGCCGACGCGCTGCGGACTGATTTGGAGCGGGCGCTGGCCGCCGGTTACGACCGTTTGCAGAAGCCGGGCGGAACGGGCCTGGACGCCGTCGAAGCCGCCATCCGCGTGCTCGAGGACTCGCCCCATTTCAACGCCGGCAAGGGGTCGGTCTTCACCCACGAGGGTCGCAACGAGATGGACGCGTCGATCATGGAGGGCAAGACGCTACAGGCCGGCGCCGTCGGCGCTGTCACCACAATCAAGAATCCGATCTCGGCGGCGCGAGCCGTCATGGAAAAGAGTACGCACGTGCTACTGGTGGGCCCCGGCGCAGAAGCTTTTGCCGCCAAGGTCGGCCTTGAAATCGTCGATCCATCGTACTTTCGCACCGAGCGTCGCTGGATGGAGCTGCAGAAGGCGCTCGAGAAGGAAAAGAACAGGAGGTTCAGCCCATCGACGGGTCAAGGCGCGATCGACAAACTCGCCGACGCTCGCGTCGAGTGGGGCACGGTTGGCGCCGTGGCGTTGGATCGCGATGGCAACCTGGCGGCGGGCACGTCGACCGGCGGCCGCACCAACAAAATGTTCGGCCGCCTCGGCGATTCGCCGATCATCGGCGCCGGCACCTATGCCGATAACCAGTCGTGCGCCGTTTCGGGCACGGGGCACGGCGAGTTCTTCATTCGCTATGTGGCGGCCCACGAGATCGCAGCGCTCATGAAATACAAGGGCATGGACGTCGGTCAGGCGGCGGCCGAGGTGATCGAAGGCAAGCTCAAAAAGGCCGGCGCCGAGGGAGGCGCCATCGCTTTGGATGCCAAGGGCAATTTTGCGGCGCACTACAACACCGACACCATGTATCGCGGCTACGTGCGGCGCGACGGCACAAAGAAAGTGATCCTTTACAGCGACTGAATGTCGCGCGTCGGCGCACCATGGCGATCTCGGCACAGTATCTTCAGATTGTTCGCGCCCTGTTCGAACACGGTATGCTGCCTCAGAACGGGGCATTGCTGGAGGTGGGCGAAGCCAATTGGTACGACACCAGCAACGTGGATCTGCTGGTCAGCGACGTCAAGACGCTTGTGGATGTCCCGGCGCGGCGCGATGCCCTACTTGCGCGACTGGAAACGATTCTCGAAAATCGCGACATCGCGCACATGTTCGAAGCAGCCAAAGTTTTCTACGAACTGTATTTCGCGCCGTCGGACTTGCAGGCGATCGACCTGAACGGCACCAAAATCGCCAAGCCGCTGGATTTGAACAAGGCGGTGACGCTCGATCGCCGCTTCGACGTCGTGTTCAACCATGGCACCGCTGAACACATCTTCAACATCGGCCAGGTGTTCCGCACGGTGCACGAGTACACGTTGCCGGGAGGACTGATGATTCACGAGAGCCCGTTCACCGGCTGGATCGAGCACGGGTTTTACTCGCTGCAGCCGACCTTGTTCTTCGACCTTGCTGCCTACAACCGTTACCAGGTGATCTGCATGATTATCGAGGACTTGCAAAACGGCACGATCTTGCCGATTCACACGCGAGACGAAATCCACCAGTATGCGAAGGACAAGAAGCTGCCGGAAAACTCGATGATGCTGACGGTGCTTAGAAAAGACGCCGCCGACAGCGAGTTCGTGATTCCGATGCAAGGCGTTTATCGCGGCGCGCTGTCGACCGAGGGACAGGACGCCTGGTACGACTTGCGTTAGCGGCTGCACGGCTGAATAGTCGCGAGCAGATCAAGTCCGTGTCGTGGATCGTCGCAGCAACTCGGGAACGCCGCTCCCGCTGGGCGACTGGCCTACTTGTAGAGCGGCCCGGAAATCTCGACCGGGCGGATGTCGAGATGAATGTTCGTCACGGTGGGGCCGGCGCTGCCGGTCGACGCGAACCAGCCTCGGCTGTCGTCGCCGCGATAGAAGCGGAACTCGAAACCCTGCGTCGGTCCCGACAGCGCGGCGGCGGCGTCGAACGCTAGGCCGATCGCCTCGGACTGGCGGTTGTAGATCAGCTTGACCATCAGGTCGGCAAGCCTTCCGCCCGCCAGAATGTCGGGCACGACCACTTTCTCGTCGCGGAACGGATTGTAAGAGGCGCTCGCCGGGTTGATCGCCTGTCCGGCCTGTTTGTCGG
>CAZUPX010001228.1:0-2060 GCA_964622155.1 uncultured Planctomycetaceae bacterium
ACGAGGCGGTCGCCGGCGGCGCGAAGCTCGTGGCCGGCGGCCGGCGGCAAGGCGCCTTTTACGAGGCGACATTGCTCGCGGACGTCGATCCCGGCATGCGCATCAGTTGCCAGGCGCTGTTCGGGCCGGCCGTCGCGGTGACCCGGGCAGGCAGCGTCGACGAGGCGATTCGCCTGGCCAACGACAGTCCTTACGGCCTGGCGGCCGGAATTTTCACGGAGAACATCAGTTGGGCGATCCAATTTGCCCGGCAGGTGGACAGCGGCAACTTGCACATCAACTGGGGTCCGCAGTGGCGCGCCGACCTGATGCCCTATGGCGGGCTGAAAGAGAGCGGCTTCGGCAAGGAGGGACCCAAGTACGCCATCGCCGAGATGACCGATCTCAAGACCGTCATCGTGCACGGAGTTTAAGGAGAGACTTGAGGCGCGAGGCTTAAGGTATCAGGGACCTCCGCTTACTTCACTGCTTACTGTCCCCTCCCTTGAACGACTCCGCTTTGGGCTCCGCTTGCGGTTCCGACGGCTGTTCGGTGGCCGCGCCCTCGGGCGTGGCGCTCACCTGCGAGCCGTGGGCTTTGGCGTCGGCATCGAGCACGTCCTGCAAAATAAACGGTTCTGGAAGCTTTTCTTCAAGTTGGTGTAGCACAGCGCGATAGTGCTTGATCGATTCCATCAGCTCGTCGGTCGAGTCCGTAACGTCGAGCAGTTTCGGATACGCGTCAAGGACCTTCCGCCATTTCTGCCAACCCTGGTCGTAGAGCTCCTTGCTCTTGACCAGTTGCGCGGCCAACAGCGCATGATCGGCATCGTGGATCAGCTTGCGGGCTTCGAGCGTATCGTCGTTCGGCTCGACGCGGCAGCGCAGCAGCCAGTAGTCGTAGTTGACGATGCCGCGCTCGGTGTCGATGGCACGCGAGATTTCGTCGGCTTGCGTGGCTTCGGCCGCGGCCTGCATTGCGGCGGCGCGATTCTCGCTGGTAATCCGGTCCGCGATGTCGGCGTGCTCGATCCTCAGCTTGACTTCGATCGGATAGCCCAATTCGTGTTGTTCGCGCGTGCGTTGGGGGGGCGGCGTGTCATGAGCCTCGCGCTCCTTGGCGGTGAGCGTGGCAAGCTTCTCGGCGAAGATTTTGTCGCGCAGCCCCTCTGGTGTTACCTTGGCCAGCTCGGCCTGTGCCGCCTTGGATCGCTCGTCGTAGAATTCCTTTTGGCTCAGTCGAATGGCGAAGTTGTATTGCGACGGCAGGTCGCGGTTGGAATAGGCCGTCCAGGCGTCGGCGGCCTTTTTCCAGGCGGTCTTGGCCACCTCGCCGAACGTCCCGTCTTCTTCCAGCGCCTCGCCGTAGTAGATAAGGCACATGGGCGGCTGGAAATAGAACAACAGCGGGCTGGTGCGCAGGGGCACGCCCTGCTCGTCGACGAGCTCCTGGGCTTTGAGCATCCAGTCGCGGCCCACCAGCCAATTGTCCCGCTGCGAGCGCGGCAGGGCGCCGTTGAAGTCGTCGTCCTCGCGAAACAACTTGCGAAACTGCACGTGTTCGTCCGATCGGCCGATCTTGCGGGCAACCGTAATGCCAATCTCCGACAGTAGCCGCGGCTCCCGGTCGTTGTAGTGCGTGCCTTCCTTCAGGAAGTCGATTCCCTTGATGACCCAATAGTAGCGGTCGCGATAGTCGTCGAACTCGACCGAGATGTTGTACGACAGGTTCCAGCCCAGGTTGATCCATACGGCGGGATAGTTGGGCTGCAGCTTGGTGATTTGCTCGAGCGTTGCCGAATAACTGGCCCAGTTCTCGGTCTTCTTATAGTCGTTGGCCTTCATCCACAAGATGTTGGCGGCCACGCCACGCATGCCCAAGGTGGCCAGCTTGATCGTTTCGCTGGCCGGGTCGATTTCGCCCAGTTGCGCCTGGCTCAGTTGATGCTCGCTGCGCATTTGGGCCAGCACGCCGCCTTTCGATTCAGTCGTTTCCGGTTGACTGAGCCAGGATAAAGGCAACAGCAGAGCCGCGATCACGCAAGCGTATACGATCTTGCGAATGAATCGTTGCCGCTGGT
>CAZUPX010001229.1:0-2958 GCA_964622155.1 uncultured Planctomycetaceae bacterium
CACATAACCGCGATCCGCGATTCAACGAGGTCTACCAGCAGATTCCCACGCGGCCGACGACGGTGCGCGTCCCGCCGCCTCCGGCCGAGGAGGTCGCCACCGACGGTCAGAGAGCACTTGAAGCCGAAACTGCACCCAGCAAAGGCCCGGCGTCCTCGATCATCGACGAAATGTTCGATCGGCGCCGGCGAGCCAGGGTCGATGAAGCCATGCCAGGCAAGCAGGCCGAGGCACCAACGCCGGAACCACAACCAACCGACGATCAGGAAGATCTGCGCAGGTTGCGGCAGCGGCGCGCTCAATTCAAAGCGCGACTGGCCGCCGAGAACAACCCCGACGGTGGCACCGCATTTACGAGCGATCCAAGCTCGCGACGCCGCGACTCGAGCACGGCCGGCAGCCCCGCGCCGCCACCTTTAACGCCCGAAGGGCAGCCGCTGCGCCGGCCGGGTGAAGGATCGCCGACCAACCGCGACCGATTTTCGAGCGGACCGAGCTTCCCCACGATTCCGTCGTCCCCCTGGCAGCGCAACCCGTACTCGTCCGGCACAACCGGCGGCGCTTTGCCGAATCAATCGCCGGCGTCTCGCGGACCGCGACCGAACGGATATGTCGACGAGCCGCCGTTGCCAACAGGGACGTTTCGCCCGCAACCGCGATCGTTGTACGACCGTCCCACGGCACTTCCCAACGCGCGCGACCCGCGCCACACCGGTCCCAACCCCGACGATTTCAACGGCCCGTAAGGGAGAGAAGGGATCGGGGGCTAGGGGTTGTGCTTCGGCAGGCTCAGCATGGACTTCGGCGAGCTCAGTCGAGTCGTGAGCAGAGTCGAACCAGGGATTAGGGACGAGGAACCGAATGTCAACGCATGCTTATCTGTCGCGCTTTCGGTTTTGCAACGGATCCTGCCATTACGCGCGTACGGTCACTGGCTCATCAAACGCCATCTCGGCCACGACGGCGCGGTGCCAGGCCGCGTCACCCAGGAGGATTTCGGATGCCTTGGAGCGCTTGTAGTACAGTTGCAGGTCGTGCTCCCAGGTGAAGCCGATGCCCCCGTGAACTTGCACGCCGCGATTGGCAACTTCGCGCGAGGCGTCGGAGGCGTAGGCCTTGGTGATGGCCACGGCCCGCGCCGCATTCTGGGGTTCGGCACCCAGCGCCCAGGCAGCGTAGTACACCGCGGAGCGCGAGCTTTCGGTCAGCAGGAGCATGTCGGCGCACATCTGCTGCACGGCTTGAAATGAGCCGATCAGCTTGCCGAACTGCTGCCGCGTTTTGGCATACTCGACCGTGTCCTCGAGAATCCACTGCATGCCGCCGAGCATGTCGGCGCACACAACCAGCGTGGCGATTTCGATCGAGCGCTCGAGTGCCTTGGAGGCCGCGCCGCCGACCGCCAACACCTGGTCGCTCGCGACACTCGTGCCTTCGAACTCGACTTCGCACAGTTTCCGCGTGGCATCCAGGGCGGGCGTGGCCGTGATCTTTACGCCCTTAGCGCCCTTTGGCACTGCCAGCAGGCCCAGTCCATCGGGCGTGCGCGCGACGCACACGATCACGTCGGCCACACCGCCATCGACGACGAACGATTTGCGACCAGTGAGCTTGAATCCGCCAGCCTCGGGGGTGGCTTTCAGTTGCACCTCGGCCGGATTCCACAACGTTTTGGGCTCGACGAGCGCGACGGCGCCCTTCGACGCGCCGCTGGCCAATGGCTCGAGCAGCTTCGACTTCGGGCACGCTTCGGCAATGAGCGTGGCGGACCAGATGGTACCCAAAAGCGGACCGGGAAAGCAGGCGCGGCCCATTTCTTCGGCGACCACAGCCAGCTCGACCGTGCCCAGCCCCAGCCCTCCGGCGGCTTCATCGAGATGGATTCCCAGCCAACCCTGGTCAGCCACCGCCGACCAAAGCTCCGGATGAAATGCCGTGTCGGTGGCCATCAACTCGCGCACCCGCTTCGCCGGACACTCCCTCGAAAGCAGATCGCGAGCTGACTGCTGCAAAAGGCGTTGGGGCTTGGAAAGATCGAATTCCATGGTGAGTTTCCTGATCGATTCGGTTAATGAGGACGCACTTGCGTTTCGAGATTCTCAATACGATGAACTAGCCACAGAGAGCACCGAGGACACCGAGTGGAACGAGGAGTTGCAGAAATCATTAAACGCCAATTCACTTCGTGCTCGCTGTGTCCTCGGTGCTCTCAGTGGCCAAGTTCTGGCTCTGTCTGTCCATTGGTCAATAACTTCGCGGTAACCCCAGCACGCGCTGGGCGATGATGTTGCGTTGGATCTCGCTGGTGCCGGCTTCGATCGTGTTGCCGCGCGAGCGGAGATAGTTGTAGGCCCAACGGCCGCCGTCGAAGTCGGACGCCAGGCCGTACGGGCCGAGCACTTCCATGGCGATCTGCGCATTGCGCTGATTGAGCTCGCTCCAATACAGTTTTTGAATCGAGCCCTCGGGTCCCGGCACGCCGGTTTTGTTCAAGTTGCTCAAGGCTCGCGTCGTGTTGAGCCGAAAGACCTCCAGATCGACGTAGGCCTGGGCCAGGCGCTGTCGGAGCAGGGGGTCGTCGATCGCCGGGTGGCCGCCGCGCTCGAGCTTGCGAGCTTGCGTGATCAGGGCATCGAGATTGCGCTTGAACACCACGTACAGGCCCGTGCCCAGGTTGGCCCGCTCGTTGCTCAGCGCGGTAATGGCCACGTTCCAGCCGTCGTTCACTTTCCCCAGCACGTTGGCCTCGGGCACGCGAACGTTGGTGAAGAACATTTCGTTGAAACCCGAATCGCCCGACATCATCCTCAGCGGTCGGACCTCGATGCCCGGCGTGGTCATATCCACAAGCAGACAGGTAAGCCCTTTGTGTTTGGGCGCGCCGGGATCGGTGCGCACCACCAGCAAGCACTGCTGGGCGATATGGGCATAACTGGTCCAGATCTTCTGGCCGTTGAC
>CAZUPX010001230.1:0-2294 GCA_964622155.1 uncultured Planctomycetaceae bacterium
CGCGTGCTGGAACTGTTCGCCGAGTGCAAAGGCAAGCCGTCGATTCTTTACGACCATCGCCCGCACCTGGGCAGCAACCGTTTGCCGGCCGTCGTGAAGGATCTTCGTCGCCGCATCATGGAGATGGGGGGCGAGTTTCGCTTCAACTGCCGGCTCGACGATCTGGACCTGGCCGACGGCAAGATACTCGGACTGGTCACGTCGTCAGGGTATCTGCCCGCGTCGCAGGTGGTGCTGGCAATAGGTCACAGCGCTCGCGACACGTATGAAATGCTGTTTCGTCGCGGCGTTCCCCTGGTGCAAAAGCCGTTTCAGATCGGCCTGCGAATCGAGCACACTCAAGAGCAGGTCAATCGCGTGCAGTACGGCGCCGCTCGGCTTGAGGAGAAGCTGGGAGCGGCCGATTACTCGTTGGTGGCCCGCGGCGAGATGAACGTTTTTACATTTTGCATGTGTGCCGGCGGTTACGTGATGCCCAGCGTCTCGGAGCCAGGCCACTTTTGCACCAACGGCATGAGCCTGTCGAAACGCGACTCGGTGTTTGCCAACAGCGGCCTGATGATCACGCTGGAGCCCGAGCACTTTGGCTCGACCCATCCATTGGCCGGCATGATGCTGCAGCGGCAGTTTGAGCACAGGGCGTATGAAATTGGCCGCAGCGAGTATTTGTGCCCGATTCAAACCGCGGACGACTTCTTGCAGAGCCGCGCGACCCGCGGCGCCGTGCCGTCAAGTTATCCACGCGGGGTCGCCCCCGCCAACCTGACCGAGGTGGTGCCAGGGCCCGTGGCAGCGGCCATTCAGCGAGCTTTGCCAATACTGGACCGCCGCTGGCGGGGTGAGTTTCTGCGCGGCGCGACGCTCGTGGGCCCCGAGGCTCGGGGCAGCTCGCCGCTGCGCTTCCCGCGAGACGCGCGCACGCTCGAGTGCACGGCGGTCGCCGGGTTGTATCCGGTGGGCGAAGGTGCCGGCTATGCCGGCGGAATCGTCAGTGCCGCGCTCGACGGCCTGCGGGCGGCCAAGGCCATCATCCGGCGTTACGCACCGGTCGTGCGCTGATAGGCCGCTGCGTCGGATCGTAGACTTCCACGCAGTTGGCAACCATCTTGACGCCGGGCACGCGAGCCACGATCGACTCGACAATCTGCCGCAGGCGGTCGTCGGGCACGCGTCCGCGAACGGTCAGCACGCCGGAATTAAACTGGCAACTGAGATTCTTGAGAAAGTAGTACGGACTATCGCTCAGTCGCCGCTCGGCTAGCAGGCCGAGTTCCGATGGCGTCAGGTCAAATCCGATAGGTACAATCCTGGTCATTGCGAAGTTTGCTCGACAATTTCGGCGACAAGAGTTGAACTTATCATGTATCGGCTGATTTTACCGAAAAATGCACCGGATTTGCGGTCTCGCATGCGCCTGCTGCCTGCATTGGCTTGCAGGCTCTAAACCATACGATTCATTGCGAAGCGCCGAACCGGTTCGTACCTTAAGGTTGATTTCGCGTCGCATGTCTGCGCTCGAGCGGTCATGGTACCCGCGCGAAGGCAAAACATGAGTCAGTATGACGCGATCATCCTGGGCATCGGTGGCGTGGGCAGCGCGGCGCTGTTCCACTGCGCCCAGCGCGGCGTGCGGGTCCTGGGCATCGACCGTTTCACACCCCCGCACGATCGCGGCAGCTCGCACGGCGACACGCGTCTGATCCGCCAAGCCTACTTCGAGCACCCGGACTATGTGCCGCTGGTGCAACGAGCTTTTGACCTGTGGCGCGACTTGGAGCTCCGCTCGGATCAAACGCTGTACCACGAAACGGGACTCTTGCAAATTGGCCCTCCCGCCGGCGAAGTCATCAGCGGAGTGCGCCAGAGCGCTCGGTTGCACAAGCTGGACATAGAAAACCTCTCGGCTCGCGATGCCGCGGCCAGCTTTCCAGGGTTTCGCGTGCCCGAGTACTGCGAGGCCATCTTCGAGCGCCGCGCTGGATATCTGCTGGTCGAGCGGTGCGTCGAGGTCCACATTGAGCAAGCGGTGCGTCTGGGGGCCCAGGTGCGAACCGACGAAGCCGTGCGCGGCTGGCGCGCGGACGGTGACGGCGTCATTGTCGAAACCGATCATGGCTCGTACGCGGCCGCGCGGTTGATCATTTGTGCCGGAGCCTGGTCGGAGCAATTGCTCGGCAGCCTCGGCATTCCGTTGGAGGTGCGCCGCAAACCGCTCTACTGGTTTCGCACCGGCAATGATATCTATCGGGCCGACCGCGGTTGCCCGGGCTTCTTATACGACCTGCCGCGCGGCT
>CAZUPX010001231.1:0-1595 GCA_964622155.1 uncultured Planctomycetaceae bacterium
GCTGTACCGACAAGTCCGCGGCGTGTTCGAGGATCGCCCTCTTCGCGAGCCTCACCTGCAAATCGATCTCGCGGCGCGTCTGTTCGAGCAGGCGTTCGCGCTCGGCGGCCGCGGCCGCGGCGATGCGCTGCTCTTCGGCGACGATCTCGGCGGCGCCGCGCTGGCGCAACCTGTCGAGCTCACCCGGCAGCGCCTGCAGCTTTTGCTCGATGGCCGCGAGTTGTGCCGTGGCGGCGGCCTTCAGCTCCGCGGCTTCGACGAGGTCCTTGCGGATGGTCGAACTGCGGCCGGCCAGGTAGTCTTTGAGCGGCTGGTTGAAGAAGTAATAGAGAACGCCGACGAAGATCGCGAAGTTGGCGAGGGGCCAACCCATCGCCAGGATCATGTCGGTGACGCTGTGTGGCGCGGCATGTTCCGCAGCAACCTGTCCCGCCGAAGCCGCCGGCGAAGGCGGATGTTCCTGCGCGAACACAGGAGTCGCCGAGAAAAGCAGGAGAAACAGCACTTTGCACTTTAATTCACAAGCGGCGAGGAATGGGTTCGTCACTTCGCAGGTCCTTGCACTTGTAACTTAGGAAGCCCGGCCGAGTACGCGCAACACGATTGCGCCGGCCAGGTTCGAAGCGTCGCGATCCAGGGCGGCGATCGCTTCTTTTGATTCCTGCTGCACGCGCGCCTTCGCCGCCGACAGTTCCTGTTCGACGGTGGCGCGGGTCGACGCCAGTAGCGCGGCGCGCTTGTCGAGCGCGGCCTTGCGCATGTCGTCCATCTGACCATAGACCTCGCCACGAGCGAGATTGAGTTTTTGATTGTATTCAGCCGCGGCGGCGGCGGCTTTTTGCGACGCCGATTCGGCGAGCTCGCGCGCGCCGCGTACGGAGTTGGTCCGCTGCTCGATCACCTGGAGGATCGGCTTGAACACCAGCGTGTTGAGCAGGAACGTGCACAGCAGCAGGAAAGCGACGACCCAAACGGTGGTGATATCCGGCGTTAACAAACGATTAAGAATATCACGAACAAAACAGGGCTTGAGGACTTGAGGGCTTGGGGCTTGAGGCCCGGCTAATGAGTGATTTCTGGCGAAAGACCTAAACTAGGTGACCCGGATTCGGTGCTTACCGTCGTTTTCGACAATACCGACGAATCTGGCCTGAATTCCGGCCTTTTCCAGTGCTTGAACGGTTGAGCTGGCTGTTGCGGCAGAGACCGAGATGAACAGACCGCCCGAGGTCTGCGGATCGAAGAACAGGTCGCGGAGCTCAGCGCTCACGGCGGGCCCGAAGTCGACGCCGGATCCGAAGTGTTCGCGGTTGGTATTCATCCCGCCCGACTTGTTTTGTCCGACCATTTCAAGCACGCCGGGAATCACCGGAACCGCGGCCGCATCGATTGCGATCGTCACGTGGCTGGCCGCCGCCATTTCGGACGCGTGGCCGATCAATCCGAAGCCGGTAATGTCGGTGCAGGCATGAATGCCGTCAACGCCGGCGATCGCTTCGGCCGCCGCCTTGTTCAACGTGCGCATCGACGTCACCGCGTGTTCGACCACCTGGTGCGGCGCGCGGCCGAACTTGATCGCGGTGCCGACAATGCCG
>CAZUPX010001232.1:0-7518 GCA_964622155.1 uncultured Planctomycetaceae bacterium
CGCGCTCGACGATCGCGCCTCGCTTGGTGATCGACTCGCTGAGGAACACAAACGGTTCGGTCACCGTGCCCGGCGTTGTGCCGTAGGTCGTCTCGGTGATTGTGCCCAGCCGGGTTTGATGGCCCATTGAGGCCGTGGTCGGTGACATAGCTCGTCTTCTCCCTCGTTCGAGTCAGTAAGGTGCACGTCTCGGCACCAGGTCAAAAGCCTCTCGTCTCGCGGCTCGTGAATCGAAGTAGCAATGCCGAGACCATCATCTCGTGCTTCCAGGCTTCTTCGAGCATCCCTTCGGCCGGCTCGACCGCCGCATTGATGACTTGAGGCACTCCGGTCAGGCGTTGATTGCGAAACGCACGGGCGATCTGCTCGCGCCATAGCAGATGGCGATCCAGGTGCAATGCCTGAGTCGGCTCCTGGTTGTCGCGATCGAAGATGGCCACCAGCACGTCGTAGTCGACGTCGTCCAAGCCGTTGGTGCCCGTGGCCGGCGGCATGGCCGCGCGACGCGGCGATAGCACGATCGCCGGCAGTCCAACGCCGCCGCTAGTGCCCAGGCCGCGATCGATCGGCAGTTTGCGAATCACGACATTGCCCGCGGGCAATCCGCCGAGCGACAAGGAGCTGATTCTGGCTTGCACGGCGGCCAGGCAGCGAACGTGCAGAGATTCGAGTCCGTCGGTGACCACAAAGTACACGATGCTCGACACGGCCGTTGCACCGCCGAGCGACGATGCCGCGTAGGCGAAGTAATGACCGGTCGTCAGGTTGAGCAGGGAGTCTGCATTGCCCGTTATCGTCGCCGCGGCGGTCCACACGCCGGCGGCCAGTTCACCGTGGAAGCTCTGGACGTAGATCGTGTTGGAGCTGGCCAAGGCTGCGGCCGAGATCGTCGCGGTCGCGCCCAAACCGTCGCCGTTGTCAGCAATGCTCAAATACGGCGCGCAGACCGGCGCGACGGCGCCAAAACCTCGCAACAGTGGAGCAACGCGAGCCACGGCGATCATGCGATGCTCCGGCCGAGAATGGTGTTGGTGTTGGTCACGCCGCCGCCGGTGACGTCGTACAGCTTCTGCCGCAACAGCTCGACCGTGCCCGGCTGCCCGAGAGCACCGCTCCCCTTCTTGATGAGCACCAGTGCCCACGGCGTCACAGTCGTGTCGACCACTCGGTCGGCTTCGAGCAAATCCTTGACGGCCGTCGCGCTCACGTTGCCGCTGCCGTCCAGCGCGATCTGATTGGCCGAGGTACCGACAGTTGGCAATCCTCCGGCCGAAGCCGCCGCGGCATTAGGCAGCGCCGCCAGGCCGGCACGCGTGGAGTCGTATAAGTCCAGCGACACCAACTGCACTTCGGCATCGCATTGCGCGGCGCCACTAGCGCCCGAGATCGACGTGATCAGGTGCCGCGCGCCTGAAACAGCCATTCGCGCGTCGGCCAACTGAATTTCGTACAAACCCGGATGGTTCGTGGCGTCGATTTCGCGAAAGCGGCACTTGGTGTCGGCGGGCGCGGCGTACGTGCCGAGCGTGGCGATGGTCTCGACCGTGCCGGCGGCCTGGCTGTATGCGGTGGGTGCCGCCTCGTTGCTGGCTATCGTCGAGATTACAAGGCCGGTGCTTTGATACGTCAGGCCAGTCTTGCCGGCGCCGGTGGCCGTCGTCGAGTCGAGAATCTTGACGCGGAGGATGACTCCCGTCGCGCCGTTTTTGTGAACGAGCTTCATACCAATCAGCCTCCGAGATTGCCGATGAGTTCTTGCATGTTGCCGGTCATGCGTGTCTGAGGAACCGGCGTGCTGTAATCGATGACCACCTTGGGGCGATCGCCGGGGTTGGTGGCGTCGGAGCTATTGACGATCAGAAAGCATGGGGCGCCACCCTCGGGCCCGATCACCAGCAGCCGCAACACGCCGCCGCGATTGGCAATGGCGTCGAGCACCAATGTCTTCAGACCGCTGAACACCAGGTTGCTCGTGTTGCCACTGGCCACGACCAAGTCCTGGCCGTCGGCGGTATGGTCGCCGCCTTCCGTGGTCCAATTGCTTCCTGTCGCCCACACGTTCCAAGTCACCTGGCTTTCGACCCAGCCGGCTTGTGTGAGGCGATTGGCCGTAAACGAGTTGTTGTTAACGCCGCCGCCACCATTGTTCTTGAGCGTCAGCGTCGCCGAGTTCACCGTGGCCCCGCCGGGCAGGCCGCTTAAGTCGAACGACACGATGGCGCGATGGAAGGTAAGCGTCTTGGAAATCAGGCTGGTGCCGGTCGTCAGCACTTCGGTGTTGAAATTTAAGTTCGCACTGGCGCCGCCAATCAAGTTGGCATCGAGCCCCGCGGCCGCATCGGGTTGAATTGTCAGCACGCTCACGGCTAGGCCCTCATCGTCGTCAAGCGGCTGGCAAGCGCGTCGGCGAGCGACCGAAAACTGCACGTCACCTTCACCAGCACGGTCTCGCGGCTCAGCGGATCGGACGCGTAGGGGACCTGCGAGAGCGCATCGCCAAGCGCGTCAATCCAAAGTTTCTCGTTGGTCGTTCGGGTCTCGACGATCGACGCGCCAATCGAGTGGCCTTCGGCCAGGTTCTGCAACGCCCACTCGAGCATCAGCCGATAGAGGTCCGCTTGCGTCGACGCGCACAACGCGTTGACGGTCGAACCGTGCACCAACCCAAAGGCCGTCAACGCTTCACCGTCTTTCACAAGGATGATCGTGTAGCCGTCGGCCAATAGCGCCGACAGTCGCTCGTCGCTCGTGCCGGGCACCTGGTGCCAGCAGGAGCCGGCGTCGGAGGTCTTGGCGTTCCACAGCGCGGCCACGCCCGGACAGTCTGCGTTGGTGCAGTTGGAAATCGTGATCATGAAAGCTCTTTCACTCAAACTGGCCGATTCAGTTTATGACCCGCTCGTGTTACAACTGCCGCCGACTGACGACTCTCCATAGATCCGCCAACGGCGAGTGCTCGGCGCTCAAAATGGTCCAGAAGGTTCCGCTCGAGTCTTCAATCGTGTCCCCCTGCCGCGGCTCGACGCTGCCCAGCGCCCCGCCCGGCAGCAGCCAACCCATGTCGCTTGCCTGCAGGCCGACCTGGCGAAACTCGATCTCCGACAGCCGCAGCGGTCCGCGCTTCGCCCCTTCGATCGCGATCACGCTGGTCGAATGCAACGTTATCGCCTCGGTGCCGTCCACCAGCAGGCAATCGTCCGAAATGTCCGGCTCGAAGTTCATGGCGTAAATCCTTGCGTCGGGAATTCGAACGGTTCCTCGGCGGTCAACTGCTGGTTGCACCAGTCGACGCGCCGCTGCAAATGCTCCAGGTACTCGGTCCACTGAAACGATTGGCCCCCTTCGGTGTAGCTGGGCTTTTTCTGGGCCGACACTTCGGCCATCTGTGCCAGCGTGTTGGCCTTGATGGCGTTGATCTGATCCGCGTTGGTCATGGCTCACCTGGGGTGAAAGTCCGGAATACCAAACGGCCCCCTCGCGCTCCCTCTCCCCTCGACGGCGTGGAGGATTAGGGGCTTCATCGGTGTTGTTCAAAGCGTGTCCCGGTTCGCCCCCTCACCCTAACCCTCTCCCATGACCATGCTGCGCATGGTGCCCGGAGAGGGAAGCGTAGTGCGACTTATCCGGTACTCTTCACGACATACCGCGGGTTGAGGACCGCCGCGGCGCCGCGCTCGCTGGCCTTGAACCGCACGACGATGTCCTGGCTGAAGTCGGCCTCGCTGTTGGCGGCAGACTGCGTGACGGTGATCGGCCAGTTCTCCATGTAGGCGAACGCTTTCTTGAAGTCGCCCAGAAACCACCACTTCTTGGCGTCCGCGGCGGTCTGGCCGGAAGCGATGACGCGGCGATACGCCAGGCGGCTTTCGACCACGTTGTAGTTGGCCAGCGGATTGGCCGCGATCGTGGTGGTGGCCGAGTTCGTGGGGTTGAACCGAATCTCGAGCGCCCCCAGCGCGCGGTTGGCCGCGTGACGATAGGCCGGCATCACCAGCACGGTGTTCGCCTGTAATAGCACCGGCTCGCCCGTGTTCGGGTCGAGAATGTCGGCGAACAACTGCTCGGCCACGTCCACGTTCGTCCAGTCGACCAGCTCGTTGCCCGTCTTGACGTTGATCCACGGCACGGACGACTGGTAGGTGTTGTAGGTCGTGCCCAGCCACTTGTAGTTGTTGGTGACCCCGATAACCAGGTCCACCAGCCGTTTCTCCTTGCTCAGGCCCAACAGTTCGCCCACCTCCGCGGCACGCGTGAGCACCAGGTGTGTACGGTCGAAGAAGATGGCCTCCTTGGTCACCGGCACGATGAAGCCGTGCTTGGTGGTCGAGGGGGTTTCGATGTAGTCCTCGCCGAAACCGAGACTCGGATACGGCATGCCCGGATGAATCGCGCCGGCCGAGGCGCTGAGCCCGCCGATGCCGGGGATTTTTTCACCGTCGAGCCGAGTGGGGACTGTATCGACGAGCTTCGAGACCACGAACGCCTCTTGCGTGTAGGCGTCCATGATCTTCGAGTACACAATCTGGCTCGCGACGTTGAGAAAGGCCGTGGTGTCGACCGCTTCGCCGGCTTCGAGCACGTGAACCGAGCCGCCCGATCGTGGATCCATGTCGCGGACCCACTCGTGTCCGTCGGGCACGAGCCCCTCGGCCAGATCGCGAATGCTAAAATCCTCGGGCCGCAGATGCCCCTCTTCGAGCGCTTCGGTCAGATGCGAAATCGTCCGCTGGGGTCCGTCCATTTCGTAGCGACGCTTGAGTTCCCTGGTTTTAATCACGTGTGTGTCTCCTAGATTTGTTGGTTGCTGGTTGAATGTCGGGCCAAGTCGCCCGAAGGTGTGAGCGAACTACGCCACGGCCTGTGGGCCGGCGTGGCTGACGGTGCTGACCACGTCGACCAGCGCGCTCGTGCCGGCCGGATTGACTCGCTTGGCGCAGTATCCAACCGACAGCTCGGGATTGGCGGCCGCCACACCAATGACTTGCTGGTTCAATAGCGCCGTTCCGCCGGCGTTGTCGTCGATGCCGATCCGCGCTCCCACGTCGAACGTGGCCGACGCGCAGCCGAACTCGAACACTCCGGTGGTGGCGACGCGAATGTCGGTCGTGTCGCCGGCGCGCGACTGTTGCATGGCCACGCCGGCAAACTTGTCGTGAAACGCTTCTTGCGTGGCAGCCAGGCTGGCGCCGTAGGTCACGGCGCTGGCCGGCTTCACCGTGCCCGTGTCGACCCACACCAGGTCGCCGATCTCAATCACCGTGGCCGACAGGACCGGCAACACCACGGGGTTGGTCTCTCCATATCTCCAGCGCATCGTATTGGACATTTCAGGTTCTCCAGTTGTTGTTCTTGTTAAGTGTTGGTTCGAAGGGTTTGTCGGTCGCAGAACGCACTAGCGCTCATGAGATGGCCCGGGCGAAACCGCGTGCATCCAGCACGGCGCTCGCAGCAGGCTCGAAACGATTCTGCTCGCGCGACATAGGCCGAACGGGCGCCGTCGACGAGTAAGGCCGCCCCACGGCGGCGATGAGTCCGGCTCGTTCTTCGACCAGCGCCCGCATGGCCAGTTCGCTGGGTGCGTTCAGCAGTAGTTCGAGAAACTGGGCGCTGACGATCGGCCTGGCCGCCGGGTCGGCGTGGTCTGGGTCCGGAAGGTTGAATTCCTTGAGCAGCCGCGCGACGGTCGCTCGGCGCTCGTGTGCCGCGTCGCGTGCCCGCAGATGGTCCAATTCACGTTCGAGCGCGGTCAGTTGACCCGCCGTCTCACACAGGATCGCCTCGACCAGGTCGGGCCGCTGGGCGCGAACCTGCTCAAGGGTCACAAGCGCCAGCGCCCCGTCGGCCGACTGGACTCGATTGCCCAAATTCTCATATAGCCCGCGCGTCGTGGCCGGGTCGGCCACCAGGTCGACGCTTTGCACCTTCGTGATCGTTTCGACCACGGTCTGCCGATCGTGGCGGCTGGTGCGGGCTTCGACGTTGTGCGAAAAGCCGACGTTCTCCGGAGCGTGCGTGGCGTCCCACACCAGTTGCTCGGCCAGCGCGTGCTTGGGGTTAAAGTGCAAGTCGCCAAACAGCCCCTCACCGTCGCGCACGCGGACTTTGCGGATCGAACCCAGCCGATCCTGATAGTCGCGGGCAGCCAAGGGATGCCCCTTGGGATGGTTGACATTGACCTTCGCCCCCTCGTACAAGCCAACCGCCTGAGTGAGCGCGGAAGGCAGATAGCGGCGGCCGTTGCGACTTTCGAGCCCCAGCAGCTTGACGCCGCGAATCACTCCGTGCTCGCGATCGACCCGCATTTCGACTCCGTGCGAGGTCACGAACTCCTGCAGGATTTCGTCCATGAGTTGTCCTTTCCAACAAAAAAAAGGCCCATCTGCCGACCACGATGGTCCGGCAAATGGGCCCGCAAACGATACCTGCCCACAGGGCAAGCTCTTCGTGATACCCGTGCGCCCGCAGGCGCTATGTCCTAGTCCGCTTCCACTCGATCCGTTGACTCTCGCCGCACTCGCTTTTCGAT
Source organism: uncultured Planctomycetaceae bacterium (assembly GCA_964622155.1). Classification (GTDB taxonomy): domain Bacteria; phylum Planctomycetota; class Planctomycetia; order Pirellulales; family PALSA-1355; genus CAZUPX01. Next base: position 6,527 of record CAZUPX010001232.1, read on the forward strand.
GCGCTCGACCGAGCTCGTGATCGCCTGGATCGTTCCGTCCGAGATCCTCAGCTCAAGCCTGGCGGTGCCAAAGAAACCTTGCTTCAATACTTCGGTCATGGTCGCCAGCAGTGCCGCTTCGACTCGCACCAGCATGTTTTGATTAGCCGACGATTTCTTAAGCGTGTCCATGCTGCCGAGGGTATCCGTTTCCAAAAAAGATTTCAACTCGATTACCAGGCCACTGGAAATTTTTTTTGTAGGGTCGTGCTCGCTGGCCACGTCTGCATTTCATTGCGACGCGCCAGGGAGATCCAGAGCACTGGCGTCGCAAGGCACAGGTTGTAATCGCCAAGGGCATCGCCTGGGCTGACTCCTCGCACGCCTTTGGCATTGAAAAAGACGATTTGATGCCGATAACTCTCGGCATTTCGCGAGAGCACTTGCAGATCGTCGTTGACGCTTCGCCGTCGCCTTCTAAACTTGATGAGTTGCCACACCTGTCTCGTCGAGTACCACCGCCCATGTCGTCGCTCCCCGATTCCCAGCAAAATCCTTCGCCCGACGACTCACTGCCGCCGGTTGAGCCCCCCAGTGCGGGCTTCATCCTGCAGTTGTTCATCGTGCCCGGCCTGATCGTGGTCGTGGTGGTGAGCGTGTGGCTGATGTTCAATTGGCTGGCGCAGAAGGGGAACGACAGCGACGCCTTCGTGCGCGATCTTGGCCGCAACACCGCGGCCCGCTGGCAGGCGGCCTTCAACCTGGCCAACGAGCTGCGGGCGGAGCGCAACGCGCGCAACCCCAAGCTCACCGTCGACCCCCAACTGGCCAAACAGCTCGCCGACATTCTCAATCGCGAGATCGACGCCGGGAGCATGGAGGACAATCCGATCACGCTGCGGATCTACCTGTGCCGCGCCCTGGGCGAGTTCAAAGTGACCGACGGCCTGCCGACGCTCATCAAAGCGGCCACCACCCAGCGCGACGAGCGCGAGTCCGACGTCCGCCGCGCC
>CAZUPX010001233.1:0-5627 GCA_964622155.1 uncultured Planctomycetaceae bacterium
GCACCCGGTCGCAATTGCGCCAACTGCGGCCGTCCGATCAAGTTGCGGGTCTCGTCGGTCAGCGGCGTGTGCACGGTCAAATAATCGACTTGAGGCAGCATGTCGGCCACGCTCGGCACGCTCTCGAATCCAAGCTCGCCAATTCGCTCGCTGGACAAGAACGGGTCGAAGCCCAGCACCCGCATCTGCAGCGCCTTGGCCCGTACGCCGACGGCCTGGCCGATGCGCCCCAAACCCACAATGCCCAACGTCTTGGACGCCAACTGCGCGCCCATGTAACGATTGCGGTCCCATCTGCCCTCGACCAGACTCTGATAGGCTGGCGCGATGTTTCGCGAAAGAGCCATCATCATGGCGATCGTGTGCTCGGCCGTGCTCAGCGTGTTGCCGGCCGGCGTGTTCATGACCACGATGCCCAGCCGAGTTGCCGCCTTCGCGTCGATGTTGTCGGTGCCCACGCCCGCACGGACGATGGCCTTGAGCCGGTGGTTGCCCTCGAGCACGTCAGCCGTGATCTTGACACCGCTGCGACAGATCGCGCCGTCGGCATCGGCCAGCGCTGCTCGCAAGGCATCACCCTTGAGTCCGATGCGTACCTCGTACTCGATTCCTTTGGCGGCTGCCAATAAATCGAGTCCTTCCTGGGCCAGTGTGTCTAGAACGATGACTTTGGCCATGGTCGCTGTGTTCTCCGCGAGTGCTCGGTAGGGTGTCGGCGACTTTGCTGGCTTTTCAGGCCCGCGTTCCCGGCGCGACATCGCAGACCGGCATTTCGCGGGCGTCCGCGTGCGATGCGATGACTCGGCTGGCCGCGGCCGCGGCTGTCCCCAGAGTAACCGGCTGGCCCATTTCGTCGAGTACCAACTCTATCGCCGCCAGCGTGGCGACGATGTCCAACTCGTCCAGGGCGCCGAAATGAGCAATTCGAAAAATCTTGCCCTTGAGAGAACCCTGGCCGCCGGCCAGCTTGACGCCAAATCGCCGCTCAAGACGCTTGAGAAAGGCTCCGCCGTCGAGGCCGTGCGGAAATCGCACGGCCGTCATGCCAGCCGCGGGCCGATCGGCAAACAACTCGAGTCCCATGGCCTCAATCCCCGCTCGGGCAGCTCGGCCCAGCAGGTCACAACGAGCCCAAACGGCCGGCATTCCCTCGGCGCGGATAATCTTGAGCGATTCAGCCAGCGCGGCCACCAACGTATTGGCCGGTGTCCACGGCGTGTCGGGGCCTTCGGCTGCGCGGAGTTTGTCGCGATGAATCTTCAAGTCGAAGTAAAAGGCTTGCGGCTCGATCTCTTCGGCTTGCCGCCATGCCGCCTCATTGGCCGTCACAAAGGCCAGGCCCGGCGGGATCATAAGCGCCTTTTGCGAGCCAACCACCAACACGTCAATGTTCCACGCGTCCGTGAAGCACGGCACACAGCCGGCGCCACTAATGCCGTCTACGATCCACAGTGCATCACTGCGAGCAACGACTTCGCCGATCGCCTGTACGTCGTGGGCAACCCCGGTGCTGCTCTCCATCAGCGTGCCCAACACGGCCGCGGCGTCACCGTGCGCATCGAGCAGCGTTGCCACGTCGTGGGGATTAACCGCCTGACCCCAGGGGACTGAATGCCGCACGACCTGGATTCCGTAGCGTTCGCAAATATCGGCCCAGCGGCGGGCGAATAAACCCGCTTCGAGCACGATTGCCTTGCCGCCGCGAGGTATGAAGTTCACCACCGCGGCTTCCATCGCGCCGGTGCCCGAACTGGTCAGCAGCATGACGTCGCTTTGGGTCTGAAAGACCTCTTTCAAGCCGGCAATAACCTCGGCCAGCAGAGTGCGAAATTCGGCCGTCCTGTGATGAGTTACCTGGCGCGCCATGGCCAACAGCGCCGGTTCGGGCACTTGAGTTGGACCAGGGGTCAGCAGATGTCTTCTGGGCATTGAGCGGGAAACAGGCTCTGAAGAGGTGTCGATTGGAGGGTGTATTGTAGGCCCGCAGGTGTCGTTTGGCGATGGGGGGACACCACTTACGTCGCGGCGGTTCGCGGGCCGCAAAGGGTGCGTCAGGTTGACGCGCAACGACAATGCAGCCCGACGGATTGCAGAGGTGGCCAAAACCAGGTCGGTTGCCCAGCACGCCGAGCCGTTGCGTTAGTGCGGATTATTCATGTGCGGATAATAATCGACCACGGCCTCTGGCCGTGGTCGATTATTGGTTAGTTGTTAGTCGTCGGTGGCGATTCGTCGGCGGGCTGTTTTCCGGTGGATGGTCGCGGTTGCGGGACGCCAAGGAGTTGGTCAACTTCGCGGCGGAGCGCGTCCGCGTCGTCTTGCTTTCCCGCGCGCTGAAGCACGTCGACCAACAAATTGAGCGACCGGACGGTGTTGGGGTTTTGATGCCCAAACACTCTCTTCTGGATCGCCAAGGCCTCGCGGATCGAGGTCTCGGCCTCCGTGTATTTGCCTTGCGCGCTGAGCGTGCCCGCCAGATCGTCCAGCACCCAAGCCAGATGAATACTTCGCTGCTGATCCGACACCTTGCGATGCACGGCAAGTGCCTGGCGCAGCTTAGCTTCTCCTTCGGTGTTTTCCCCCATCTGCCCGAGCACATTTCCTAGGAACCGTAGGGGATCCGCCGTGAACGGATGGTCCAATTTGAAATTTTTCTGCTGAAGGTCCAACGCTTCGCGCAGTGTCACCTCAGCTTCGTCCAACCTACCTTCGGCCTGGAGCACTTGGCCCAGTTCGATCATGGATCGTACTACTGGGGGTCCGCCCCCATGGACGTGTCTCATGATTCGGAGCGACTCTCGTTGCACCGATTCCGCTTCGTCCAATTTGTCTTCCATGCGCAGCACGCCGCCGAGTACAAAAAGTGTTTCGGCCGTGCGCGGATCGTCGGCGGCCAGCAGTTGAGTTTGAATCGCGAGGGACTCGCGAAGCAGGCGCTCCGCTTCCGGACGCTTCATTTGCACCCAAAGCGTAAGACCTAAGTCCTGAAGTGAGCTGGCTATCCCAAGGCGGTGATCTCCGCGCAGAGATCGTTGGATCGCCAGCGCCTGGCGATGCATTTCTTCGGCTTTGTCGTATGGGCCGATATCACGGTAGACGACCCCAAGGACCTGTCGCAATTCCGCCTCGACTTCGGGCTGACCCTTCAAATCATTGCCGACTCGCTGTGACGTTGCATCCACGATGTCTCGCAACAGGGTCGTGTCGCGGCCCATGGCCATCCAGGGACTAACGCCTTGGATCATGTTTTTCAGAAATTGCGCCACTTGTTCGCTGCGGGCGGCTTGCGTGCGTGCGATTTCCTCTTGCTTGCGGGCCTGGGCCGCCTCGCGATCCGCGCGAGCGGCCTGGGTCCGGGCGATCTCGGCTTCGCGGTCGGCGCGAACGGCCTGGCGACGGGCTTGGACGAAGCCGATCGTCGCCAATGCCAAACCGACCGCCAACGCCAACACGGTCGTCGACGCGAGCGAGGCCACGGCCGGATTGCGCCGGCACCAGCGGACGAAGCGCTCGCGCGGCGTTGAACGCCGGGCCAGGATCGGCCGGTCGGCCAGGTAGCGGCGCAAATCGTCGGCCATCTCGTCGGCCGTGTGGTAGCGCGAGGCCGGCTCCTTGGACAGCGACTTGAGCACGATGGTCTCCAGGTCGCGCGGCACCGAAGGATCGATCTTCGTCGGCGGCTGCGGCTGCTGGTGACGGATGTCGTCGATCAATTGCGCGCGGCTGCTGCTCTCGAAGAACGGGCGCAGCGTCAGCAACTCGTAGAGGGTCGCGCCTAAGCCATAGATGTCGCTCCGGCGATCGGACCAGCCTTCCAGGCGCTCGGGGGCCATATAGCGCAGCGTCCCGACGAAGTCACCCGTCTGTGTCAGAGCCTCATTCTCTTCGGCCTTGGCCAGGCCGAAGTCGGTGACCCAGGTATTACCCTTGGCATCCAACAGCAGATTCGAGGGCTTGATGTCGCGGTGCAAAACCCCTTCGGCGTGGGCATAGGTCAGGGCCTCGGCCACTTGCAACCCGACTCGGGCCACGCTGTCGTAGAACGGTCGGCCGCTACTGCTGGAGGTGAATTCGCTGTGCGTGGCGAAGCTGCTGGTCGTCGGCTGCGGCGTCGCGGGTGGTGCAATGCGGTCTGATACGCCGGACTGACGTTCCACTTCGACAGTATCAGCAGCGCCATTTCCTTCTGCCGCTTCATCGGTGCGAAATCGGCCCGTCAGGAGACCATTGGTGAGCGAGTGGGTGAAATCGTCTTGCACAAGCGGTGCGGTCTTGTCGTCACCGTGACCGGGACGCAGCTTGCGCAGGGCCTCGATCACCTGGTCCAAACTCTGCCCGGCGATGAACTGCATCGCGTAATAGTGCAAGCCCTCGTGCTCACCGACGCCGAACACCGGCACGATGTGGCTGTGGTGCAGCCGACCGGCGGAGCGCGCCTCCAAGCGAAAGCGCTCCAGGTGCACCGGATTCATCAGGCCGGGGGACGAAAGCACCTTGAGGGCCACGTGTCGCCCGAGTGATTGTTGCACTGCCTCGTAGACCACGCCCATGCCACCTCGGCCGATTTCGCGGACGATTGTAAAATCGCCCAGCTCGCGTGGAGCGGGTCGTTGCGCCGATGCTGACCCGAGCCCTTGAGCGTCTTCCAACGAGCCATGCTGCTCCAGCATCACCAAGGCCGGCAAAAGCTCCCGCAGCTCTTCGGCCAAGTCCGGGTACTTGCGGGCGTACTCTTCGATGCTCGGCCGTTCGCCCGCGCGAAAGCGGGCCACGAACGACTCGGCCAACTCGTCGATCTGGTCTCGCTGGCTCGCGCTCTCGCCGGTCATCAGATGTGCTCCTGCCCGCCGCCGGGCATCGCCAACAGGACGTCCTTGAGTCGCACCAGCGCCCGGGCGTAGCGTTTGCTGGCCGCCGATTTGTCGAGGCCCAATACCTCGGCCGTTTCGCCATTGTTGAGCTGCTCGAAGTGGCGCAAGGCAAGTATCTCGCGGTCAATCGGCTCGAGCGTGTTGAGCGCTTCCTGCAAGCGGATCTTTTGTTCGATGCGGATAGCCGCCTGGCTCGGCGTGCTGAGCTTGCCCAGGAAGTGGGCCGCCAGGTCGGCGGTGGTCGTTTCGGGAAAGGCGCCGCGATACAGCGAAATCTCGCGGCCCGCGTCACGGGCCTGGGCGCCCAAGTGACGCCGATGCTGCTCCATCAGTCGCTGCCCGGCCAGAAACCGCAGCCACAGATAAAACGGCATGGTCGGATTCTTGGCGTATTCCGGCAGCCGGCGGGCGGCGTCGATCGAGGCCTCTTGGATCACGTCCGAGGGATCGACCCGGCCTTGCAGCCGGCGGTCGAGGCGCAGCGCCACCATCCGCCGCAGGCGAGCCCGGTGAAGTGCCATTAGCCGTTCCCAGGCGGAATCGTCGCCGCCGGCCGCTTGGTCGACCAGCCGTCTTGCTTCGCTATTGTCCATAGTCCCAATCATAGGCCCCATCATAACTAAATAACTGCAAGGGACCGCCGCTTGGGGACAGGGGGCGGAGAAGATTCGTCTTTCCGCGACCGGGGCCATCGGCAAGCTGTCCGCAGAGGCCACCGAGATCAGAGAGAAAGTTGCTGGAAGTCAACGGCCGTCC
>CAZUPX010001234.1:0-2335 GCA_964622155.1 uncultured Planctomycetaceae bacterium
CGAGGCAAACGCGATATTGCCTTGGAACTTTCTCAACGGCACCTTGCCGACGTCGATCATTGTCTGGCCGGCCGCGGCCCAGGCCGGATTCGCCAGGTGGTCGACTTCGATCTGGGTGGTGCCCAGCCCTTTCTGCACCAGTCCGCGCGGGAAGAATACATATCCCGAGTGCCGCTGACCGGCCACGATGTTGTTCGTCAAACTGACGTTGCCCCCTTGCAACCAGAAGCCGTCCCCCTGGTGGCCGAAATCCTGCACTTGCTGGCGGCTTTCGATGCCGGCGCCCGAACCGAGCGAATGGATTGCCAGGTTGCCGTCAAAGCTGCCCAACTCATCGCCGGCCTCAGTGACAAACGCGGCCCCGACGGCGCTGAACACCACGTTGCCCGAGATGTCGACATTGCTCGAATGGTTGACGATCCCCCAACCCGGACTGTCGACCACCGAACTATCGCTGATCGTGGCCGGATGGTCGTGGTCATCGAGCCCGGCGCGGTGAAAGTGGACGGCATAGCGGCCTCGCGGATTGAGACCCGTCCGCGCCACCTGCAATACCGCCACGCCGTTGGCGTCAACGACCGGGATGCCGGCAGCATTGACAACCGGCACCATCACGCGCTGGCCGGTCTGCGAGTTGATCACGTCGGTCGTAAAGTGTCCGAGATTGTCTGGATCGGGCGACAACACCGGGTCATCGATCGCGTTGCGTTTGTCGGTGCGACCCAGCCCATAAAAGCCCGCGCCGTCGACGTGCACTTCGTCGCTGTGCATGAACATGACCTGTCCGCGCCGCGCGACGACGCTAACGTTTTGCGATTCGAACGTCGCGTTGCGGCTCACGTCGGCCACGTAGCCGGTGGCCACCGAGTGGTTGTACTTCAATCCAGCCCAGGCCGGCACCTTCGCGTCGGTGATGGTGACGATCGTGTGGTTGTCGGCGGTGGTGCCGATGCTCACGATCTGAACTTCCTCGTCACGATTGACGTTCTTGCTGTTGGTCGCCGTGTCACCGGTAAGCACCAGCCGGTCGCCGACTTTCCAGCCCACCGGCGTTTCGGCCAGGATCAAAGTCTTGTCCTTGGCCTTGGCATCAACGGCCAGTTGCTCGAAGCTGGTGATCGTGGCGCCGAAAATACTAACCTCACCATGCGAGACCAGGCCGCGGCTGAACTGCAATGGGTCCCACGCCAGATCGATCGCTCCGGTATCGGCAAACACGACGCGAGCGCGCCTGTCGGCATCGATCCGCTCGCCATTTCCGGTCAGACTCAGTGGATCGGCCTTGGACGGATCGGTCCCCATTTGAAACACGCCTTCCGCGGTGACGATGATCGTGTCGGCGACCAGCATCGTGTCGGCGTGAGGATCAAAGCGCAATGTGCCGTCGTCGCGAATCGTGTGTAGTGCGGTGGGGAACATCTGATCGACAATCACCACGCTGTTCTCGGAAATCAGCACGTTGGCGCCAACGCCAGGAATCGCGCTGGGCGTGCTGCCGTCGGCCGGCGCGGGACCGACGTACTGCCACGTGCTGCCCTCCGACCATTTCGCCGGTGTCGCGCTGGGAACGGAGATATATGTCAGCGATGAGTCGGGCACCAAACCGTCGGTGACCACACCAGTGTTCGGATCTCGCAGCCCGAACACGGCCAAATGCTCGGCATCGAGGACCGGGTTGGCGTGCATCAGCACGCGCGATTCGAGCCACTCCAGGCGCCGCGATATAAACGTCGATCGATGCTTGAGGTCGCGCCTCTTGCGGTTGCTTCGCTTGCGACTTGATGTAACCTGCCAGGGGCCCGACGAGCGCGCAAAGAATCTGCCGTACATGGTGGTCTCTCCTTTCAAGAGTGCTGCACGGCAAGCACGTGCATTCGCGAGGCGCCTGAGCGCGCTGAGGACCGCCGCTCCTGACCGCCTGGTGTGCGAAAGATACGCGAGCCGCTGCAGCCTGTTCCCGCTGCGATGAGAAAAGAGGAATCCCTTGCCCGCGTCCGAGTTTGATGGTAACGCAGGCTAGGCAATCGTCAAGAGCGCAATTGATGCACAGATCAAATTCTTTTTGTCTGATGGGCACACGCAGTTGCGCGGAGTTGTGCGGTTAGCGCGCTAGGGTGCTCGCGTTCACGGCTGTGTCTGCCCCCCCGAGAGTGCTATCGAGACGCCGGCTCGGCGCCGACCAACGGCTCGCCGACGTCGCACGATGCTTCGGCCGCCGCGGCCAGGCTTTCACCCGCGGTGATTGCGGACGACAGACTTGCGACTCGCAAGCGGCCCGCCAGCCAAAGACTCACGAGCGTCACGGCAGCGCCCATCCACCCGACAACTTCGAACC
>CAZUPX010001235.1:0-2287 GCA_964622155.1 uncultured Planctomycetaceae bacterium
ACTGGGACCGTACGGCGCCCCTGCGGGCCGGCCAAATGGCAGATGACGTTGTACGCAATCAGCGCGGGGATGGAGTCAGCCGCCGGTGACGAATTGCACAGATTGCCGCCGATGCTCGCGCGGCTCTGAATTTGCCAACCGCCGATAATTCGCGCGCTATCGGCCAACGCGCCATAGGCGGCCGAAATCTCGGAGTTGTCGTAAATGCGATAGCAAGGAACCGCCGCGCCCAGTCGCAAACCCGAATTGGCATCGTAGCGAAGCTCCATAAGCTCCGGGATGTTCTTGATGTCGACGACCAGGTCGGCCTCGCGCAGCCCTTCGCGCAATTGCACGATCAGGTCGGTCCCGCCGGTCAGCACCTTAGCCCGATCGCCCCACGCCGCCAGCAGGCTCACCGCTTCGTCGACCGACGTGGCGATTTGATATTCGAAATCCTTCACGCTATTCGACTCCCAAGAGAAAGCGGCGCCGTGCGACAGCCGTCCAATATGCAGGGGGCCGGACGGCGCTGTCAAGCGACCACGAGATTACGGATCGTGCAGACTCGCGCGGTACCCCAACTAGGCGCCGCTCACTTCGCGGCATTTGCCAGCGGGGCGTTTGAACGCACGTGAATCACCACCGGCGCCGAGCATTGATTGCCAACCTGATTTTCCAGCGCGAAGCATTGCCGGGTGGACTCGGGCACCCAGGCGTCGGCCGTGATGAAAATCTGCCGCTCGCTCTCGCCTTTGGGCATCAACACGCCGCTCAGGCCGATGTTGTCGACAATCACACCGTGTGGAAGGTTCTCGACCGAGAACGTCACCAGGTCATCGTGCCCGTTGCGTTCAACCTTGAGCATCGCCGTGGTTGTGGTACCCGGCGCGACGACCAGCTCAGCGGGCTCGAGTCGCACTAGCAACTTCGGCTTCTCGCCCACTTTGACCCGCCCGAACCCGCTCACGGACTTGACCGTCTGCGTGTCCGCTACCATGGCCTTGGCCTTGGCCTCGACGACCACCTTCTTCCAATCCTCGGGGGTGGGCTCCTTGGCGTCAGGGGCTGCGAAGACCACCCCTTCGGCTTCGCGCTGACCGGTTTGAATGACAATCGGCGACGACGCTCGCAATCCCTCAGGCATGCCCGAGATTTCGACTTGCACCTCCCCGTCGAAATCGTCGATTGGATCGACCACCAGCGTGAATTTTTTGCCGCTGCCGGCCGCGACCATCTGGCCGCCGCCGCGAACACTCACGTTAAAGTCGGGCTTCGGCGGGCGGACCGTCAGGCGATACGCGTAGCGATCGCCCCCAGCGCCGCGAGTATCACGCACGCGAACCACATACGCCCCGTCCGTCGGCGCGGTGAACGACAGCCGCGAGTCGGCGCCCAGCCGCCGTTGGCTGTCGTCGTCGTTGGCGTAGTAGATCGGAATGACGGGCAGTCCGGTGTTGGCGAGCCGCGTGCCGGGCCGCTGTGCCTCCACAACAAAACACGGCTCATCGACGGCGTGAACCGTGGCCGTCGTGTCGAAGTAGCACAACCGCTTGCCCCCTTCGCCCTCGTAAAACAAGAAGCCCGAGTCGGGTCCGCGGGGCGATCGGAAGAGCTTTACCACCTCGCCGTTCAGATACACGAACTGGTTGAGCTGCATTTCTTCCCAGTTTGTGAGCCGGCAATCACGGGTGTTGCCGTCGATGCCGCGGAACGTGACGCTCGAATCGCGCACGGCCTGTAACAGCACGCGCTCGATCGGCTTGCCGTCGGCCGTGAGGACCTCGATGACGGTATCCACCGGCGAACCGCGCCGCGCCGCATCGGTTTCCACAATCCAGGTTTGCCCGGCCTTGCTCTCGAAGCGGAAATAGTCGTTGTCCTGTTCGGAGCCGCCGGCGAAGACTCGTCCGCCGACCGTGCCCGGAACGCTGATGGGTGTCGCGCGGCTTGGGTCGTCGTTGGGCTCTACTTCAAGCGACTCTGTAAGTTCGCCGACGACGACCTTGAGCGGCTTGCGCAACCGATAGGTCTTCGTGTCCAGCGGCACGGCAACCTCGCCGCTTGCCGCGGCAGGCACCTTCACCTTCAGGTTCGGCGGCAGGTTGAAGCCCACCACCTCGACCTCGGTCTCACGATTGGCTGGCACGCTCAATGGAAAAACCGACGAGGCCACGGACAACTCGCCGAGCGACAGCCGATAATAGTGCTCGCCGCCGCCGGCCCGCATCGGGTCGCTGGCCTGGATCGTGTAACGTCCGTCGGCGGGAATGGTGAAGGCCAGCAGCGGATCGCTGGCGCCGCCGAA
>CAZUPX010001236.1:0-3411 GCA_964622155.1 uncultured Planctomycetaceae bacterium
GAATCCCTCCGGCCACGCCTGACGTGACCGCGGCGCCCGCCAGCTCAGGATCTACGTAACCCTCGATCACCATGTCGGCGTCAGCGGGAGCTTCGAGTGCGTGCGTGCGGCATTTGACCATGTCGACCGCTTGGGCCCGCAGCAGGCCAGTCATGTGCAGCGGATCGACCCCGTCAGGGAGATCCAAGCCCGCGGCGATGATTCCTGCCGGGTCTCCTCCCAAGACAACCGCAATCGGCATCTTCTCATTAACCGCTCGATAGTCGGCCAGGTGCCGAGCAAAATCCGAGCCGCCGTCGTCGATGACGGCCAGGCGATTGGCGTCGAGAGCCACCAGCGGGCAAACCGTCATCACCGGGACTTGCCGACGGCGATCGATCGACAGCAGGCGGCCGGCGGTAAGCGAGCGGCCACTCTCGCCGGGCCACTGCTTCACCAACGGCAAGGCGGCCAGGTCGACATCGCGCCCCAACCGCACGACCTGCTGGCAGGCGCCGGTTTTGACCGGCTTGGGGCGAAACTTTCCGGCGCCGGCGTCGTCGCCACCGGTCTTGAGGCGGTCGAACCAGTTTTGCGGCGTGTGTTTGGCGATCAGCGCTTCGGTGCGGGTGAAGACTTCGTCCAAAGCGTCAATTCCCAATGCACGGCAGACGCGGCACTCGCTGCCCAACAGGTTCGTTACCACCGCCATTGTGCTGCCGCGGACGTGCTCGAACAGTAGCGCCGGCCCTCGCTCGCGCGCCACGCGGCGCGTGATCTCGGCAATCTCCAACTCGCCGTCAACTTCCGCGTCGACGCGCGCCAGTTGGCCGTACGAGTGAAGATCCTCCAGAAAATCTGCCAGCGAGCCGTACGCCATAGTGGGGCCATTGTAACCCCGTGCCCCCGGCGCGCGCAGAGCAGATTCGACGCACGGCGTGCCGCTTAGCAGGGCACGACGCAGCCGCTATCATGGGTCGCAGGTCAGCGCGGCGCGGAGAATCTGTTAGTTGAAATCACTCAACGTCCACTTGCTACCGGATGATGTTCCAGCCGACGAGTTAATCGGCGCAACGTGTGTCGTCATCGACGTGCTTCGCGCCTCGACAACGATCGTGTACGCACTGGCGGCCGGTGCTCGGGCGGTCATTCCATGCTTGACGATTGAGGACGCGCAGCGGCGTGCGGCCGAATTTCCCCGTGGCGAGGCACTGCTGGCCGGCGAGCGCGGCGGACTGCCGATTGCCGGCTTCGACTTGGGAAACGCGCCCGTTGAGTTCACGCCGCATACGGTCAGCGGCAAGACCGTCGTCCTGACGACCACCAACGGCACGAGGGCTCTGGTCCACTGTCGCCACGCTGCCCGCATTGCGGTCGGGGCCTTTGTGAACCTCTCGGCCGTTGTGGCGATCGTTTCGCAAGGCGACGCTGTCCACTTGATCTGTGCGGGTACGGATGGCCAATCGACCGACGAGGACACCTTGTTTGCCGGTGCGGTCGTTGACCGCCTAAGCGCGAGTGCGGAACGTCGGCTCGGCGAAACGGCGATCGTTGCGCGGGAACTTTCGCGATCGCTGCAAAGCGACTCGCGAAAATTGGTTGATGCCATGCGTGTCAGCTGCGGCGGGAAGAACCTGATCGCGATCGGCATGGCCGCCGACATCGAGACTGCTGCCCAAATCGATCGCTTCGCCATCGTGCCGCGGTTCGATCCAGCAAACGGCGAAATTCGAAGTGAGGAGTCCTGATGCCTTACATGGTGATCGAGCGATTCAAGGAGCCAGGCGGAGTCGCCGTGTATCGTCGCGCCTGTGACGCACTTGTGACCCGCCATGGACTGCCGGCCACGGCGCGGAGTACACTTCTCTATTCGTTCCATAATTCCGAGGAAGACATTCGCCCATGGATATGGAAAAGCTGGTTTCACTGTGCAAGCGACGTGGATTTTTGTTTCAATCGAGCGAGATCTATGGCGGCTTGAACGGTTTTTGGGACTACGGGCCGCTGGGAGTCGAGCTGAAGCGGAACGTCAAGGAAGCCTGGTGGCACGACATGGTCATCGGCCACGACGATCTCGGCGTGCCGCCCGGCGCGCCGGAGGCGTTCGAGATGGCTGGGCTGGACTGCACGATCATCATGCACCCGCAAGTCTGGAAGTGCTCGGGCCATTACGACCTGTTTCACGATTTCATGGTCGATTGCCGCGAGTCGAAGAAGCGCTATCGGCACGACCAGGTCAACGGCCGCTGGGTCGAGGCCAAGGGTCAGACGATCTATGTCGCCACGCAATCCGGCGGTGACGAGGGTCTGGCCGAGACACAACAGCGGGCGCTTAAATTCTTCAATTTTCGGGGCAAGGACGTCGGCGAGCTGAATTGGCAAGGCGAATTGCAGTCGCTCACCACGGTCAAGGAGTTCTCGCGCGTCCTGGGTCCCGACGCCAAAGAGCTTGGGACGCTCACCGAGCCGCGAGAATTCAACTTGATGTTCAAGACTTACGTTGGCGCTCTGTCGGGCGAGGAAGGTGCCGCGTTCCTGCGCCCCGAGACGGCCCAGGGCATCTTTGTGAACTTCAAAAACGTGCTCGATAGCACGCGGGTCCGCGTTCCGTTCGGCATCGCCCAGATGGGTAAGAGCTTTCGCAACGAAATCACGCCCCGCAACTTCACGTTTCGCTCGCGCGAGTTCGAGCAGATGGAGATCGAGTTCTTCTGCCATCCGAACTCCTCGCCCGCGTGGTACAAGTTCTGGCGAGATCGTCGCTATAAATGGTATCTCGACCTGGGCCTGGCGGGCGAGCGGCTGCGGCTGCGCGACCATCACCAGGAGGAGCTGAGCCACTACTCGTGCGGCACGGCCGACATTGAGTACGCCTTCCCGTTCTTGCCCGCCGGCGAGTTTGGCGAATTGGAGGGCATCGCCCATCGCGGCGACTTCGACCTTCGCAGCCACATGGAAGGGAAGCTCGTGCGAGAGGGAGATCAACTTGTCGTCGAGAAGGACGCCGAAGGCAAGCCGCGACACCGCGGCAGCGGTAAGGACTTGAGCTACCGCGACGACCTGACCAATGAACGGTTCGTGCCGCACGTCATCGAGCCCTCGGCCGGCGCCGATCGGGCCACGCTGGCATTTTTGTGTCAGGCATACACCGAAGACGAGGCCCCGGACGAGAACGGCAAGATGCAGACCCGGGTGGTGATGAAGTTCCACCCGCGGATCGCGCCGGTCAAGGCGGCCGTGTTTCCGCTGGTGAAAAAGGACGGCATGCCGGAAGTGGCCCAGCGGATCTACAAGGACCTCAAGCAGCGGTTCAACGTCTTTTACGACGAGAAGGGCGCGGTCGGGCGCCGCTATCGCCGCCAGGACGAAGCCGGCACCCCCTACTGCATCACGGTCGACGGCCAGACGCTAGTAGACCAGACCGTCACCGTG
>CAZUPX010001237.1:0-3025 GCA_964622155.1 uncultured Planctomycetaceae bacterium
CCGGCCGGGGGCGCGGCGATCCGTCGACCGCCGATCTGGGCAGTCATGTCCATGATCCGCCTGGCTTCCTCCAGCCCTTTTGCGCGCTGGCCGTCATCGTCGACGATCCACTGCGCAAACCCGATCACACTTTCGACCGACAATCCCACGTCGTCGCACCGCTTGCGCAGATCCGCCAATGAGCCGCCTGCTTGTACATGCGCGTCGATCTCGGAAACCCAGGGCTCAATGCCGCGGAATCCGGCCCGAGCCGTGATGTCGATTTCCGCGGTCAGTGGCAACTTCTGCCCGCGAATCGTGCTGGTATTGAAGCAGTATCCAAATGGTTCGTCAGGCATTTTGGCGTCAATGGCTTGCGCCGTCCGGGTTGACAAAACCGCGGCTCCGGCAGCCATGACGGACTGGCCCAGGATACGGCGTCGCGTGGGTTTGAGCTGCATGGTCCACGGCCGAAGGCCGGTCTCGTCTGGGCTTCAAATATCCGCTTCGAGCTCGCCGACGTTCGTGAGTTCTTGCCTGGTGGCGGCGCTTGGAGGACCTGGCCGCAGTGGCGGATCCTCGGACTGCCAAGCCAAAACGAACTGCATCGTCTCCTGTCGCAACTGCACGGACTCCGCCGAAGTCACGTGCTTATCGATCAGCTTCCAGCCAACAGCCAGATATTCGTTGACCTCGTCCGCCTCGGTCACCACCACGAGTTGCCGCGTGTCCTCCAAGCGCCGAACAGATGCCAGTACGAATTTGACCATTCGCGGCTCGTCGGCGGTCGCCTCGACGACGTACTGATTGATCAAGCTCCAGCCAAATCGCAGGTACTGGTTCGCCGTCTCGTGGCTGGTCGTTTCCATCACGCGTCGGGTGCCTTCGATGCTCATACAAGTCATCCTAACTCATCAACAAGGCCGACAAAAGACGCAGCGATTGCCACTTTGGGGAGGCCGCCATCCACGACGGTTCCACACCGCGCGGCCGGCGCAACGGTTGTCATGTCAAAGCAACGCCGGATAATGTACGCGCTGCCCGCCGGTCGGGTGCGTGTCGGACCGAAGGCCGAACGAGTGCAGGGTAACAATCGATTATGGATGCATCGGGAATCAGTCCCCACAGCGACTTCGCGGCGGGTTCGATCGTGTTTGGATGGGGGCGCTGGCGCGAGGTTGGGCCAGAGGCCGCCAGGCTAGGCACTCGCGCCTTTCTCGTCCTCGGATCGCGCGCTCTGGCGGCCGGTGGCCTGGTCGCCGAGCTTCGCGACGTGCTGGGCAGACACGGAGTCGATGCCGTTGAATTGGCTGCGATCTCACGCGAGCCCCTGGTTGAAGACGTCGATCAGGCGACCAATCGGCTGCGCTCGTTTGAGCCCCGTAGCGGCGACATGTTGATTGCCCTTGGTGGCGGCTCGGCCATCGATCTGGCCAAGGCCACAGCCGCGATGGCGACCAACTTCGCCGACACCAGCGTGCGAGATTACCTTGAGGGGGTTGGTCGCGGGCTGAAGATCGCGGTGCCGCCGTTGCCCCTGATCGCTATGCCGACCACCGCCGGAACCGGCAGCGAAGCGACGAAGAACGCCGTGATCTCGTCATACGACCCGCCGTTCAAGAAAAGTTTGCGTTCCGACTTGATGACGCCGCGAACAGTGATCGTCGATCCGCAATTGACGGTTTCGGTTCCACCGGATTTCACGGCGTGGACAGGGATGGATGCGATCACGCAGTTGATCGAGAGCTACATTTCGCGCAGGGCTCGGCACATTGCCCAGGTGCTGACGCTGGGCGGTCTGCCAGGCGCGTTGGGGGCGATCGTCGAAGCAGTCGAGCAACCCAATTCGAGGCCGGCCCGCGAAGCAATGGCCTATGCGGCACTGCTTTCCGGCATGGCTCTGGCCGACAGCGGTTTGGGGATGGCGCACGGCGTGGCGGCGGCGCTGGGAGTGCACGCGCGCGTCCCCCACGGACTCGCCTGCGCTGTGATGCTCCCGGTCGCGTTACGCGTTAACCGCGAGGTCTCTCGCCGGCAGTTAGGCCAACTGGCCAGGGCCATTTCGATTGCTCCAGAGGCGTCGGAAGACGATGCAGCCGACGCGTTCATTCAGCGAATCGACGAAATCTGTGATCGCTTACGCGTGCCGCGGCGGCTATCGGCCCTCGGCGTAACTCCGGCACAAATCCCTGACCTCGTGCGCGACTCGCGTGGCAATAGCATGGACAGTAATCCGCGCTCGCTGACCGACCACGAATTGACGGAGATTGTAGTGGCTCAACTGTGATCGCTGTTGCCAGGCGTGAGCCGTCGCAGGTCGTCCTGATACAGGGCTCTCGATGGCGAGCGCCACTGGACGCATTCGGCCCTCGTGGTCAAGTTGTCGACCTTTGTCTGCCACGTAATTCCCTTATGAGATTGAGGTTACGGTAAGGTTCCCAATCAGCTTGTACGGCGCTGGTGGCCGTATTAGAGTAAAGGATGGCGATCTGAGAGAAATAAAGTGACTGCGGTGTTTTTTGCCGCATCGAGAGTGTTGAGCATGCTAACGCGCCGATTGATCTTGGGATTGAGTGTCTTGACCACGTTGTCGACGTGCCTGTTACCGTCGGGAGTCTCGGCGCAGGTGCTTCCCAACGGGACGCTGACCCCACAGCAACAGCAAGCTCTGTATTTGCGCTCCCTACAGATGCGCGGCGGCGGCCAGATTCGGACCGGCTATCCACAGAACATTCAGATGGGCCCGCAGGCCGGCGGCTTCGTTCAATCGGAGCAACCGCAGGACACGACGCAGAAAAGCTCCTCGCAGAAGCGAATCGAAGCCCGCAAGGCCCGCGATGAGCAGAAGCGCGCCGCGCGCGACGAGGCACAGGCCAAGAAGGCCAAGGCCGTCAAGAAGCCCGTTAAAGAGGCGCCTGCCAAGGCCGCCAAGAAGCCGGTCAAAGAAGCTGCGGCTAAGGCCGACGGGCAGCCCAAGAAAGGCGAAGACGACAAGGCCGGCAAGTAGCATGTGACTTGCCAAGCGCGGCGGCGTCACCTTGAAACG
>CAZUPX010001238.1:0-1605 GCA_964622155.1 uncultured Planctomycetaceae bacterium
TACATCCTGGACGAGCCGTCGATCGGCCTGCACCCCCGCGACAACGATCGCTTACTTTCCACGCTTACGCAGTTGCGCGACCTGGGCAATACTGTGGTGGTGGTCGAGCACGATGAAGACACGATGCGGGCCGCCGATCACATCGTCGACTTCGGACCCGGGCCGGGCGTGCGCGGCGGCGAGGTGGTGGCCACGGGCGACGCCGACGCGATTGCCCGAAACCCAAAAAGCGTGACGGGCCAGTATCTGGCAGGCAAGCAATCGATCGAAGTGCCCGCTCAGACGCGGCCGATCGGCAAGAACCGTCTGCGCGTTGTTGGCGCGGCGCACAACAATCTCAAGAATATCGACGTCGAGATCCCGCTGGGCGCCCTCGTGTGCATCACCGGCGTTTCCGGCTCCGGCAAGAGCTCGCTGGTGAGTGACATTCTGGTCGAGGCACTGCGGCGCGATCTCAACGGCGGTGAGGGCTCGCCCGGCAAGCACAAAAAGATCGAGGGGCTGGAACATCTCGACAAGATGATCGCCATCGATCAATCGCCGATCGGCCGCACGCCGCGCTCGAATCCATCGACGTATATCAAATTGTTCGACGAAATCCGCGACCTGTACACCCAACTGCCCGATTCGAAGACGCGCGGCTATAAGGCGGGCCGCTTCAGCTTCAACGTCGCCGGCGGTCGCTGCGAAGCCTGCGAGGGGAACGGCTCGAACAAGCTGGAGATGGACTTTCTGGCCGACGTGTGGGTCACCTGTCCGGTGTGTGAAGGACATCGATTCAATCGCGAGACGCTGCAAGTCCGCTTCAAGGGCAAGAGCATCGCCGAGGTGCTGGAAATGGACGTGCAGCAGGCGCTGGAACATTTTCAGAACATTCCCAAGATTCGCCACAAGCTTCAAACGCTGCACGACGTGGGGCTCGATTATCTGAAGCTCGGTCAGCCTTCGCCGACACTCTCCGGCGGTGAGGCCCAGCGCATCAAGTTGGCCCGCGAGCTGGTCAAACGCTCGACCGGCAAGACGCTGTACCTGCTCGACGAGCCGACTACCGGACTGCACTTTGCCGACATCAAGTTGCTACTCAAGGTGCTGCACGATTTTGTCGATGCCGGCAACACAGTGCTGATCGTCGAGCACAATGTCGACGTGGTGAAAACGGCCGACTGGATTATCGACCTGGGGCCTGAAGGGGGAGCGGCTGGCGGCGAGTTGCTGGCCGTCGGCACTCCGACCGAAATCGCGAAGGTTGAGAACTCGCACACGGGTCGCGCGTTGCGCGGTCACGTCAACGGCGCCGCCGCGCGCAACGTGAAATCGTCGCGCGCCGCCGGTCGCCGACGCACGCCCGTCGCCGAGGCCAAGGCTATCAAGGTCCGCGGCGCCAAGCAGCATAACCTCAAGGCCATCGACGTCGAGATCCCGCGCGACCGCATGACGGTCTGCTGCGGCATGAGCGGATCGGGCAAGAGCTCGCTGGCGATGGACACAATTTACGCCGAGGGCGAGCGCCGGTACGTCGAAAGCCTCAGTTCCTACGCCCGACAGTTCGTCGGCCAGATGCAGAAGCCGGCGGTCGATCATATCGATGGGCTGTCGCCGGCAATC
>CAZUPX010001239.1:0-2430 GCA_964622155.1 uncultured Planctomycetaceae bacterium
CGATTGCGGCCTTCTTTTGGTTCTGCTTCATCGGCGGGCCGATCGGCCTGCTGATCTACCTGTTGAAATTCAAGCAGCGGATCCTCGACGACATCGTCGTGAATATGGTCGACGTCGGCGAGGAAACGGGCGAGCTCGATACGATGCTCTACAAGGTGGCCGACACCTACGACGAAGAAGTCGCGGTGCTCACCGAGAGCCTCACCAAGCTGATGGAACCGCTCTTGATTCTGTTCCTCGGCGGCGTGGTCGGGTTCATCGTGATCGCATTGTTCATTCCGCTGGTCAGCTTGATCGAAGGGCTGAGCGGGTAGGAAAGCTGTTAGCTGTTAGCGGTTAGCTATTAGCCAATCGCACCCAGCTAAGAGCTAATGGCTAATAGCTAAAGGCTGAGAGGAGTTCTTGAAATGGAAACGATTAAGCGAAAGACACGATTGGACAGTTCGACTCGAGTCGGCTTTATCTCTGTAGGGGCCGTTCGTCAACGGGGCGCAGGAATTGTGCGTTCTCTGTTTTCCAAGCCTTGGCGCAACAGAGAAGAGGAACCCGTTCGTCCGGTGATCGTAATGCGTTTTATGGTTCGTGCATCGTCGTTGCTCCGTGGAATAAGAGTTGTTGCCTTGGATGGTATTGGCGGAATCGGGTCGGCCGTCCTCCGTCGCTGGGGCTCAGCGACGCGGCGGTTGAATTCATCTCTACGCAGTCACCGGACGTGGTGGTCGTCATGCCGACACGTGTTCTCCGGGCTGAATAAAACCATGTTCGCGCCGGTCGGGCCGAATTCACGCTGTCGCGGTCACCAAGGGGCGAGCCCGGCAGAGCCTGGGCCTGCTCTCGAAGAGCAGCATCGCCGCTGGGGCCGAATGAAAGCCAGTCGCGGTCACCGATCCGGCGGGGCGGTCGCCGAGGCGACCGCCGCAAAGATTCCGCCGAACGTCAATCGTCTCTTGTCTCCGGGGTTAAGCGACTTGTTTCTTTCTTGCCAGCCGTGCTCGGTTGGCGGCCGAGGTGCGGTCCCTGGCCGGTCCTCTTTCGAAGGTCTTCCCGTCGCGGACCATGGCGTACAAGATTCCCAGCAAGCGGCGTCCCATCGCCACGTTGGCCTTGGGCTTACCGATCCGTCGCACCAGCCGCTGTCGAATCGCTTCCTGCCGGGCGTCGCACTGACACAAGGTCACGGCAGCCTGGCACAAGGCCCAGCGGAGCGTGACCGAGCCGGCCTTGGTGATATTGCCGCTCTGGGTGCGTCCGGCCGACTCCTTCATGTCGGCGGTGAGCCCGGCCCAGAACTCCAAGGTGTCGGCGTTGGGAAAGCGGTCGAAGGGCCCGATCTCCGCGGCGATGATCGCCGCCCAGATCTCGCCGATGCCGGGCACGCTCATCAACAGCGCCACCAGCGGAGCAAAACGCTCGCTGCGGGTGGCGAAAATGATCTCACGCCGCAACCGTTCTCGGTGACGTTCGGTGAGCATGACGATGTCGACGAAGTCGGCGAAGGCCCGCTGCTGAACCGGTTTCAAGAGCTCCTGGTTGGCGAGCAACCAGCGTTGTGCGCTGGCGCCGTCGAACTTCGGGCCGCGGATGTTGGCCGCGTTGAGCATGCTCTTCATGGAATGCTTGCTGCGCGACAAGAGGCGACTCAATTGCCGCCAGTGCCGGCCCAACTTGCGGAGCTGCATCAACTCCTCGTCGGCGATGAATCCCAGCGGGCACTCGCCGCGCGACAGTCGCACGGCGACATCGAGTGCATCGTTCCAGTCGTTCTTGCGACGCTTGCCCCGTCGGTTGGACAGTTCCGTGGCGTCGGCGATGTCGATTCGATCCACGCACGGTCGAAAGCGATCGATGAACCATTCCACAAACGGGCAGGCCTCCACGGCCAGCCACACCGGCCCGGGCAGTGCCCGCAGCCAGGCTTCGATCTTCCCAATGGACTTGGTGCTGATCTTGAGTCGGTTGATCTCACCGGCCGCGTCGACGGCGGTCAGCGTGACGGTGCACTTGTGCAGATCAACTCCCACAAAGGACTGAAACGATGGCGACATAACAGGAATCTCCGTGTACGGGGCCAAAGGGTAAATGCAACTACAGAGAAGCGTAACACCTTCTCCCGGCCCCTACACGGTTTTACCCTGGTAGAGCTGTTGGTCGTGATCGCGATCATCGGCACACTCGTCGCGCTACTGCTCCCCGCCGTGCAAGCGGCGCGGGAGGCGGCGCGGCGGATCAGTTGCCAGAACAACGTGAAGCAGCTCGCGCTCGCCGTGCATTCTTTCCACGACGTGTACAAGGAGCTGCCGTCGCTCTACACCAATGGGAAAGATGCCAAGTTCACGCTGTCATTCGGTCTCGAAACGCATTCCTGGCGGACGCTCATCTTGCCCTACATCGAGGAGCAATCGCTGGCCGACACGATGAACCTATCGCAAT
>CAZUPX010001240.1:0-1934 GCA_964622155.1 uncultured Planctomycetaceae bacterium
TCTCCCGCAGATAGCGCCAGAGCCTAATCGTGCACCCTTGATCGTTGGTGATGATCAGCAGGTCGTTCCAGCGAATCGGCGAGGTCGCGAACCCGTGCATGCTAACGAACGGTCCCAAGTCGAGCTTCCACGCCTGCCGCCCGTCGTGCGTGAGGGCCAACAACGTGAGCGCTTCAGGAGTGGCCCACGCACAATACACGTGCTTCTCGTCGACCACCGGCGTGCTCGAAGCCAGGCTGTTTTGCTGGTGGATGCGGTGCGTGCGCGCCGGGAAATCTTGTTTCCAGAGCACCCTGCCGTCGCCGGCAGAGAGAGACACCACGTAGCGGGTGCCGTTGTCGGGATTCGCGCTGAGCAGATAAATGCGATCGCCCCACAATACCGGAGACGAATTTCCGGCGCCCGGAAGCTCGGCCTTCCACAGTAAATCGTTCGGCCCCCAGGACGTGGGAATCGTCGTCGTTTCGCTCTGGCCCGATCCGTTAGGTCCGCGAAATCGAGCCCACTCTTGAGCCGAGCAGGCTGCCGCGTCCAACGTCAAGGACGCAGCCAGAATGACCACCAATCGAAAGACCATGAATTGACTCCTCTCGCGCCGAATGTTGATCATCGTTCGATGTTGTACTGCTCAATCTTGCGATACAAGGTCGCGCGACCGATGCCCAGCAGGTTGGCGGCTTCGGGTACGTTGCCGGCGGCACGGGCCAGTGCCTCGCCGATCAGCCGCTTTTCCCAAAAATCGAGCTTCAGCGATTCGAGCTGGGCGCCCAAGACTTCGCGCAATCCGAGGTCGCCGATCTTGATCTGCGGTCCTTCGGCCAACAGAACGGCGCTATCGATGACGTTGCGCAACTGCCGCACATTGCCGGGCCAATTGTACGCGATCAGCTTTTCGCGAGCCGAGTCGGAAAGCTTGAGCCCGGGCCGCGCGTGCTGACGGCGGAAATGATCGAGAAAGAAATCGATCAGCAGGCCGATATCCTCACCCCGCTCGCGCAAGGGCGGGGCATGGAGCGGAAAGACGGCCAGGCGATAGTAGAGGTCTTCGCGAAATTTACGCTGCCGGACGTATTCTTGCAGGTCCTGGTTGGTCGCCGCGATGACGCGCACGTCAACGCTCACCTCGCGCTGCGCTCCCAGTGGCAAAAACGGATGTCCTTCGAGGATACGCAGCAACTTGGCCTGGCCTTCGAGCGTCATCTCGCCAACCTCGTCCAGAAACAGCGTGCCCAGGTCGGCCTGTTGGAAGAATCCGATGTGGTCGCGATCGGCGCTCGTGAACGAACCTGCCTTGTGTCCGAACAGTTGGCTGTCCATCAAGTCGGGCGGGATCGCGGCGCAGTTGACACATAGCATGAGGCGGTCGGCCCGCGCGCTGGCCTGATGCAGGGCCCGCGCGATGAGCTCCTTGCCAGTGCCGCTTTCTCCCGTGATCAGCACGCAACCAGTGGCCCGGGCCATCCGATTGATTCTTGATTTCAACTCCAGTATCGGGGGGCTTTGGCCAATGATCTCGCCGTGGTGCGGCAGCTTGGCCGCGAGGTGTTGATACTCGGCCGACAGGCTCTGCTCGCGCCATGCGCGCTCCAGTGCCACGGTGGTGATGTTGGCCACGGAAATCGCGAAATCGAAATCGGACTGGCGGAACCGTCCATGCTCCAGGTAGACGTGGATCGCGCCCAGGATCACCTCGCCGTGTACCAGCGGGACGCATAGCGCGTCGGCATAGTGCTCCAAGCTGTCGGTCCGCTCGCCGGCGTTATGATTGGCCACCCAAATCGCCTGCCGCTGCTGACAGACGATGTCGGTCAGCGATTTGCTCAAGGTCGAGCTTTTCGTCGAGTCGGGCGGGAAGAGAATCCTGGGCTTCAGGTCGCCATCGTCGGAAAGGCACAGGAACCCGGCGACCATGGCCTGAGTCCAATCGACCAACA
>CAZUPX010001241.1:0-5235 GCA_964622155.1 uncultured Planctomycetaceae bacterium
GCCGCGCACTCCGCCGCCGGCGATGATTTCCAACTCTGGCGCGAGAGACCGGAGTTCGCGGCATAGCGGCTCGGTGCCCGCCCCCTGCCCCATTCCAACTGACGCCAGGTCGAGCACGATCATCCGCCGCACGCCGGCCCGCAGCGCGATCACGGCGATTTGTGCGGCGCACAATTGGTCCCATCCCGGCGATCGGGCCAGTGGCACGCCCGCTTTGAGATCGAGGCTGAAGACAAGGCGATGCGGGCCGACCAGCTCGCAGATTTCGGCAAGCGCCTCGGGACCAGCGAGGGATTCGAGCCCCGCCACGACGCCCGAAAGTTGCGTGCCGCGAAAGGCAAATCGCGAGATATCGCCCGCCTGCTCAGCGCTAGAGAGTCCGGCGTCGATAAGCAGGTCAAGCCCGCAGGCCATCAGCTCCTCGTAGGTCGACCATGCCGGCTCGCGGCCGCCGATGGCGTCGAGGTCGGCGACGTAGGCTTCGCGAAACCCTGCGTCGGCAAGCGCCTGGCCGACAGAGCGCGGCTGGGCATCGGCTGCCAATATGCTCTCGATGGGCCGATACTCGTCGCGCCGCCCCCCGACACCGCGCACGACTTGTCCGCGCATCAGGTCGATGACTGGAATGACTCGCACGGTCGGCGTATTACTGAATGCTTTGCGGGCGGTAGAGCGGCATGTAGCGATAGTACACTTCGAGTGTCATCGCCGCCATGGCCGTGCAATACAAGCGACCGCCGGCCGGCGTTCCGTGATCGGTCCCATCAAGAAACCAACTGCCGGTCTCGTGGCCGCGCGTGGTCTGCGACTTGATCAGATACTCGCGCATGACTTCGTTCCAGCGCTGCCACGGATAGCCGCCCCAGTGGTGCATGACCTGCGTGGCATAGTAGTTGTAGTACATGTTGTTCTTGTTGTCGGTGTTGTTGGTCGACGGCCCGAGCGTGCCGAGAATCTGCACGCCCCGCTCCAGCGGCTGCATGTCGCGTTTCCAACCCAGGTACATTCGGCACAACAGTCCGATGGCCGAAGTCGAGGGCCGCCGCAGCTCGGGACCCGTGTAACCATACGTGGCGCCGCGGTCGCCCTGCACATGGTCCAGGAAATAGTCGGCCTTGCGCATCGTCATCGGCGGAACGCGCAGGTAAGCAAGCTGTGCGCTTTTGAGTGCCATCAATTGCCAGCCGACGACCGATGTGTCGCCCGGCTGGCGCGGCATGTAGCGCCAGCCGCCGCCCAGAGGGTCTTGAGCTTCGACGATAAAGTTGATCGACGCCTGGGCTGGCGCTTGCAGCGTCACATCGTGTGTCATGCCATACGCTTCGCACAGCACGATCGCGGCCAGACCGTGTCCATACATCTGTCCGCCAGGCTCGAACAAGCTGCCGAGTTTGCCATCGAGCTCCATCGACCGCACGAGGAACTTCAAGCCCAAGTCGATCGTTCGCCGGTACTGTCCTTCCTTGTGCGTCTGGCCGGTGCCCAGAAACGGCAGTAGCGCCAGCGACGTGGCGGCGATCTTCCCAGGCGCATAACCGGGATCACGGCACGATCCGTGGCACTTGGGACTTTTTTGATGGGCGAAAGTCCAACTGCCGTCGTAGTTCTGATGCTCGGCCAGCCAGTGCAACGCCATCGCGACTGCCTTCTCACTCTCGGGAGTCCCGCCACCGCTTCGCAGCAGCCCTTCGCGATGTGGACCACTTAGCCGCAGCTCCAGCGAATTCCCCAAGCCGTCGCCAATGCCACCACCGGCGTCTCCGCCGCTGCCACCACCCGGAACTCCTCCAGGAGCCGCTTCGCCGCCGATGCCCTTCAGCGCAAACTCGGGATTCGCCAGGTCGGGCTGGACCGAACCGATCATCTCGGCCAGCGGCCCAGACGCCGCCAGGTCGCCCAGCTCCGGTGGCGACAGTGCGCGGTCGGCGCTTTGGTCGAGCCCGGCGGTGGACTGCATTAGTTCACCTTCCAAATCGCCATCGCCCGAAGTGCCGGTGCCATCGGCCGACACGCTCACGTCATTCAGTGGCGCCATGACATACTTTGTCGTGGTCAGCAGCGCCAAGACGATCACGATAGACAAATGCACCGCAGTGCTTGTGAGCCAACTGGGAACTTGCACCCAGATGTCTTGCCACGCGCCTGGCTCGACGTTCTCGGCGTCGGTGGCATCGACGATGTTCGGCGCTGCGCCGTTCGTGCTGGCGGAAGTCGCGACGACCGCGATGAACGGAGCCAACGGCGGCGGACCTGGATTAGGACACTTCGGCGCAGCGGGTGGACCGGCCGGCAAGGCTGGAATTTCCGCATTTGGCGGAATCGCGTCCGCGCATGGCGGCGGAAGGGGCGAAGCCAGCGGTGGGCTCTCGGCCGACGTCTCGGCTGCCAGCCAGCGTTCTGTCATGACCGACCTCAATGGCCGCACGGCCAGCGCCTGTCCCGCACCGACGACGCACCAGTAGCGAGCGACAAACCAGGGCGGCGAGTCGGTTTCGATGCCTCTTCCCGATAAGCCCGCGACCGTGGTGACGGCTCGTTGTCACCGGCGGAGCGAGCATGATCCCAATACCCCTAGTGTACGCGAACGCAAGGGAATTGAGAATCTTCTCGCCGGTCTGACTGGGGACTCAGGCTAAGCCGGAGTGCGCAAGTGGCGGCGGACGTCGCATTTTTTGTGGGCCGAAGGCCCAAACTGTAAAAGCCAGGGGCATCGCCCCTGGACTCGGTATCCCCGAGAAACGATTTGGTAGCCCCAACGGGGCGATCTGAAAGCGCCCCTTTGGGGCTTCATGGGCGCGCGTATCACCGGTCCCAGGGGCTGCGCCCCTGGCTATTACAGGTAGCCGCGTTGCGGCTGCAATCGGACGACGATGATTTGTGGCTGCAACTGCATAACACGGTCACACGTGTCCGCCGGCTCAACCGGAATCCGCGGTTTAGCTGTGCCAATCGGCAAAACTGGCCCCTGGCCCCTGACGCCGCCAAGGGGGTACAATCCCGGTTTGAGCCAAATAGACAACGGACCGTTTTGACGCGAGGAGATTGAGCCGGATGGGCAAGAGCAAAAAGAAAGTCGAAACCGTGTTCCTCGTTTGCGAGGAGACCGGAGACTACAACTACACGCTGCGGCGCAAAACGGGCGGCGAGAAGCTGAAGCTGCAAAAGTTCAGCCCGCGATTGCGCAAGCACACCCTGCACGTCGAAAAGAAGAAGTAGCTCGCCGTTTTCTGTAGCTGGCCTCTGCGAGGCCGGCGCGTGAGCGACGACTTTGGCTACTACGGCCGGCCGAGGTTCTTGTACACCAGACCCCGGCTACAGAGCTCGATGCACGGAGGACGCATTTTCGGCGTCAGGACGAGATGGCTAAACGGTGGCGAATCCACCCGCATGACCCCGCCCGAATTCTCGACCTGGAACGTTCGGCCGGCGTCAGCGCCGTCCTGGCCCAACTGCTCGTGTGTCGGGGCATCTGCGCGCCCGCGCTCGTTCGCGATTTTCTCGATGCCCGGCTCGACAGCCTGCGCGATCCCGAAGATCTACCCGGAGTGACTGCGGCAGCCGACCGCGTGACGGCGGCCATCGCGGCCGGGCGGCGAATCGTCGTCTATGGCGACTACGACGTCGACGGTATCAGCGGCACGGCGCTATTGCACCTGTGCCTGCGGATGCTCTCGGCGGAGGTCAGTTATTATGTGCCACACCGCGTCGACGAAGGATATGGCTTGAACGGCGACGCGCTGCGCACGCTGGCCGGCCGCGGCGCGCAGATGATCATCACGGTCGACTGCGGAACGGCCAGCGTCGCCGAGGCGGAACTGGCACGCGAGCTGGGACTCGAACTGATCATCACTGATCATCATCAGACCGCGTCCACGCTGCCGGCGGCCGACGCGATTGTCCATCCAGCGCTGCCCGGTTCGGTTTATCCGTTTGCCGGACTCTGCGGTGCGGGTGTGGCGTTCAAGCTGGCCTGGGCGCTGTGCCAACGCGCCAGCCAGGCGAAAAAAGTCGGGCCGCGAATGCGCGACTTTCTCATGCAGGCCGTGGGCCTGGTGGCGCTGGGCACGGTGGCTGACGTGGTGCCGCTGGTCGACGAAAATCGAGTCCTCGTGCGTCACGGCCTGGTCAGCTTGCGACAACGGCCAAGCATCGGATTGGCGGCGCTCTTGAAGGTCACCGGACTGGATGCAAAGAGCCAATTGTCGAGCGAAGACATTGCCTTTAGCCTGGGTCCACGGCTCAACGCCGTCGGCCGTCTGGGACAGGCCACGCTCGGGGTCGAGTTGCTAGTCACCGATTCGGTCGAGCGAGCCGACGCACT
Organism: uncultured Planctomycetaceae bacterium; assembly: GCA_964622155.1. Lineage (GTDB taxonomy): Bacteria > Planctomycetota > Planctomycetia > Pirellulales > PALSA-1355 > CAZUPX01. The sequence continues at coordinate 4,322 of CAZUPX010001241.1, forward strand.
AGCGGCCTACTTGCACGAGCTCAACACCAGCCGCGACAGCATCGAGCGCAGCATCTACCTGGCGGCCAACAAGCAAGCCACCGAACAGTTCGATTCGCACGCCGACTCGGCGTTGGTGTTGGCCGATCGTGGCTGGCATCCCGGCGTCATCGGAATCGTGGCCGGTCGGTTGGCCGAAAAATTCAATCGACCGGTCGTGCTCGTGGCGTTCGATCCGCTGGGCACGAAGCCGGGCGTCGGCTCGGCGCGGAGCGTGCCCGGCTTCGATCTCTGCGGGGCGCTGGCGGCCTGCTCGGAACATTTGCTGGGCTACGGGGGCCACGCAGCGGCGGCCGGCTTGAAGATCGAAGAGTCCCGACTCGATGCGTTTCGCGAGGAATTTTTCCGGCATGCCGCGGTCGAAATCCCCTCCACTGCCGGCGTTGGCGAGTTGCGGATCGACGCCGAGGTGACTTTCGGCGCGCTGTCGACCGCGGCAGTCGAGCAGCTCGAGCGCCTCTCGCCATTCGGCCATGCGAACCCCCGGCCGTTGTTTTGCGCGTCGAATGTGACGTTGTGCGAGCCGCCCAAGCGCATCGGCGGCGGAGGGCGACATCTGTCGTTGCAGCTTTCGCAACATGGCGTGCGATTGCGCGGGGTGGCATTTGGCGGCGGCGACTGGGAGGCTGACCTGGTTGCGGCCATCGGCCCCATCTCGGTGGCGTTTCGACCGCAGATCAATCATTTTCGCGGACGCCGAACGGTCGAGCTGCACGTCTGCGATTGGCATGCCGCGCCGGTGCACAGCACAAGCGAAGTCTGTGCCTAGGTCTGCCTCGGCAAGCGGCCGCCGGCATACAATAGTGCGTGGACGCTCGGCGCACCGCTTCGCCCAGGTTTGTGATGGATAGCCACAGTCCAATTGAGTCCGCGCG
>CAZUPX010001242.1:0-5595 GCA_964622155.1 uncultured Planctomycetaceae bacterium
CCGAACATTTTTATCGGTCGGTGCTGGCCGTTCGCGAGGCAACCGGCGCGACGATTGAGGTGCTCACGCCGGATTTCATCGGCAAGCCGGGCGCCGTGGAGCGCGTCGTCGAGGCGGCGCCCGAGGTGTTCAATCACAACACTGAGACCGTCCCGCGCCTGTACCGTCACGTCCGCGGTCGCAAGAGCGTCTATCATTGGACGCTCGAACTGCTACGCGCCGTCAAGGCGCTCAATCCGGCGATCAAAACCAAAAGCGGTCTGATGCTTGGCCTGGGCGAGACGCACGAGGAACTGTTCGACACGTTGGCCGATCTGCTGGACGCGGGCTGCGACTTCTTGACGCTGGGCCAATACCTTCGCCCCACGCCCGAGCACTTGCCGGTGGTGCGTTATCTGCCGCCGGACGAGTTCGATGAGTTGGGCCGTGCCGCACGGCAGATGGGATTTAGCAAGGTCGCTAGCGGCCCGTTCGTGCGGTCGAGCTATCATGCGCGCGAAATGGCTGAAACTGTTTGAAAAAAGGATGGGTAAGAATTAACCACCAAGACACGAAGGACACAAAGACGATTAGACTGCAGGCAAGACGACAAGGATTGCCGGATTCAATCGATTGCTTGCGGTCCCCTATCCGCTGTCCCCACTTCGTTGTGTCCTTTGTGTCTTTGTGGTAAACCATCCTCGTATTTCTTGAACAGGTCTCACCTTGCAAGTTGAACGTCACGAACTTGTATTGCCCGACTTGGCGATGGGCGACGTGCAAGTGCTGGCTAGCGTGTGGCTGGTCGAAGTCGGCGCCGAGGTGACCGAGGGTGACCGTCTGTTGGAAGTTGTCGCCGGCGCGGTCACGGTCGACCTGCCCTCCCCCGCTACCGGCAGGCTGGCCGAAGTGTTCGTCGGTGAGGATGAGCCGCTTGTCGTCGGGCAATTGCTGGCGGTGGTTACCGCGAATCCCGCGGACGCGTCCTAGCGCACCATTTCCAGCGTGCCCCATAGGCTGGGGTCGGCGGCGAAGGGGAACTCGGCGCCGACGCTGAAGAATTGCATGCCCAGCTCGCGGTCGAACACGAAATACGTGAAACCAAGCCGCGGATGGTCGGCCGGGTTGAAGCCGGTCAGCGCCGCCGCGGGAATAAACACGGCCAGCACGTAGCCGTCGACGCGCTTCTCGCAGGTGACCTTGAGCTGGCCAGGCCGGACCGGATTGGCATTTTCGCGTGCCCGATCGACTAGCAGTTGATCGGCCACGCATTGCAAAAAATTCCGCCCGCCGCCGAAGGGCAGAAAGATGAAGCGGTGGCAGAACCGGCTGGCGCGATGGATGTTATGCGTGTCGCGAGTGTCGATCCACAGTTGCACGCCATCGCTGTCTTCCAGCTTTGTGTCGCGGCACCAGCTTGGATGCCGCTTGCCCTCGACGCGCACGCTGAAGGCCAGCCCTGCCTCGCTCCAGCCCGCCCGCACGTCGGCAAACGACTTTTCGCCGTCCAGCTCCGACAGCACCGGCAGCCGATAGTCAGCCGCCAGCTCCTTGGGCGCATGATCTCCCAGCTTCGGACAGTACAGACAGTCCGTCGCGAAGCGGAACAGAAATCGAGTTGGGAGAAGTGGGTCGGACATAGGATAGGGGTTAGGTGTTGGGGGTTAGGGATAGGGACACGCACTAACCGCTAATCACGGCTTTCTTTCGCGATGCCAGACTTGCCACGTGCTCGGCCAAGAACGCGGCCAGGTCGCCCCTCTCCAGATCGTCATAGTCCTCGAACTTCAATCGCAGCGTGTCGAGCGGAACGCCGGCGTGGAACTCAGGCTCGTGGCCCAAGTCGCGAATCCGGCCGAGTGCGAACCGGCCGGACGGGCCGGTGAGCACCAGGTCGAGCGACGCCGGCCGCTTCGTGTAGATCGTGGCCCACGGCTCGCTCTGTTCGGGCACGAACACGTGAACCAGTTGCTGGTTGTTCCACAAAAACTGTCCCTGCGGGGCCGCCGTGCTCAGCATTTCGCATAGCACCTCGAGCACGTCGACGTCCCACTTTGGCGGCTTGCCGGGCGGAAACCCCTTGCGCGCGAAATGCCATTTCTGGCCCAGCACCTTCCACGGCATCACGTCTTCAGGGTTCTGCCGCACGCGCTCGGCGAACTTGTTGAACCCGGCGATCGCCGCGTCCAGAAACTTCCAGAACGCCGGCTTGTCGACCTCGTCAAACGCGTGGACTTGCAGTTGCACTTCCTGAAACGGTCCGCGAAGGTTCTTGCACTTCACGCGTGGCCCGCTGCCATAAACCGGCAATTCGGGCAAGTCGTTCAGCGGTTTGAGCGCGAGCTGGCCCACCAGCGTTTCGCGATTGAATGTGTTCTTGGCCACGCGAAACTTGAGCTTGAGTAGCCACTCTTCGCCGGTCACCGCGTGCATAAACCAGCCGTCGCTCTTTGTCGGAGAGCTGATCTCGACGATCGTCCGCGCGTTCCAGTTCGTCTCGCCAAACTTGTCGGTGGCCTGAATGCGGTCGATCACTTTCTCCAGAATCTTTCCGTCCCAGCGGCACGGCGCCCCTTTGCGCCCCACGCGATCGACGGTGTGCCAGCGTCGGCCGTTCGACTCCCACGGCATCCTTGCGTCCCGCCCGACTTGAGTAATCTCGAAGTCGCCGGCGCGGCGGGCCTCAGAGGCGGCGAAGTCGTGGATTTTTCGTTCGCGGCGCGGGCTGGCGGCCAGCACTGCGGCCAGCACTTCACCCGTGTGCGAGCGGAGTAACGATTCCACGACGGTGACGGACTGTCGTCTACCCTCGCCCCTCGTGGGAGAGGGCAGGGTGAGGGGGCGACGAGCCGAACCACTTCTGTTACTTGCCCCGGTGGCAATTCCTTCGGCATGCGCCACGATGTCCTCGGGCGTGCCGCTGGCGACGACGTGTCCGCCGCCGTCCCCAGCCTCGGGCCCCATGTCGATCACCCAGTCAGCCGTCTTGATCACGTCGAGATTGTGCTCGATCACCACCACCGAATTGCCCAGGTCGACCAGCCGATTGAGCACGTCGAGCAACTTTGCTATGTCCTCGAAGTGCAGCCCGGTGGTCGGCTCGTCGAGCAGGTATAACGTGCGCCCAGTATCGGGTCGCGACAGCTCGGCGGCCAGCTTGACGCGCTGGGCCTCGCCGCCCGAGAGCGTCGGCGCGGCCTGGCCGAGGGTCAGGTAGTCGAGCCCGACGTCGCACAGCGTTTGCAGGATGCGGCGGATCTTGGGGATGTTCTCAAATAGCCTGGCCGCCTTGCCGCATGACATGTCGAGCACGTCGGCGATCGATTGACCGTGATAGGTCACGGCCAGTGTCTCGGGGTTATAGCGCCGACCACGGCACGTGTCGCACTCGATCCACACATCCGGTAGGAAGTGCATCTCGATGCAAATCTGGCCGTTGCCGTCGCACCCCTCGCAGCGCCCGCCCGGCACGTTGAAGCTGAACCGCCGGGGCGTATAGCCGCGCAGGCGGGCCTCGGGCAGTTGAGCGTACAGATCGCGCACCAGGTCGAACACGCCGGTGTAAGTGGCCGGGTTTGAGGTCGGCGTTTGACCCAGCGGCTGTTGGTCGACGCGAATCACCTTATTGATCTGCTCGATGCCGCGGATCGCCTCGTGCTGCCCTGGCGTCGTGCTGGCCCGATGCAAGGTGCGGGCCAGTGCGTTGTACAGCACATCTTCCACCAGCGAGCTCTTGCCGCTGCCGCTGACACCGGTGATTACCGTGAAGCAGCCGAGCGGAATGCGCGCGTCGACGTTGCGCAGGTTGTTGTGCCGTGCGCCGAGAATTTCCAGCCAGCCGCCAGGTGCGGGTCGAAGCGCGTCGACGGCTTGATCCGGCGCCGTTGCGTTAGGTTTCGTTTTGGCTGACTTTGAAGATCGCTTCTTGGTCCACTGCCCTGCCCCGTTCGCGGCGGTTATCTCCGCGCGGCCTTGCATGCGGCGCTTCGTGGGTACACTGATGGCCTTCGCGCCGGAGAGGAACGGACCAGTGACACTGCCGCGCTGTTTGGCGACTTGTGCCGGCGTGCCGTAGGCGACGATCTGACCGCCGGCTTCGCCGGCCGCGGGTCCGAAATCGAGCAAATGATCGGCGGCTCTGACTACCTCGCGATCGTGTTCGACCACCAACAACGTGTTACCGAGGTCGCGAAGTTTCTCCAGCGCCCCGAGCAGTCGGCGATTGTCGCGCGGATGCAGACCGATCGTCGGCTCGTCGAGCACGTACAGCACGCCGCACAGTCCGCTGCCGACCTGGCTGGCCAGGCGAATTCGCTGGGCCTCGCCGCCCGAGAGCGTCGGCGCCGGCCGCCCGAGCGTGAGGTATTCCAGGCCCACGTCGACCAGGAATTGCAGCCGATTGCGCACCTCGCGCACCAGCTCGCCGGCGATCTTTCGCTCGCGGCCATCAAGGCTCCAACTCGTAAACCGCTCCAACAGATTGACCAGCGGCAGCCGGCACAGGTCGTCGATCGTGCGGTCGTGCAGGCGCACGGCCGAGGCATCGTCGCGCAGCCGCGAGCCCCCACACGTCGAGCACTCGACCTCGCCGACCAGGTGCTCCCACTTCGAACGCAGCGCCGGCGACAGCCGCGCCGCTTCTTCCAGTGCCGGGTAAAGTCCCTTGAACTGAAATCGCAACAGTGGACGCTCGTCTTTCTTGCGTTTGCCGTCGCGATAGACGTCGATCCAACTGTCCCCAGCACCGTGGAAAATCGTGCGCCGTTGACGGGCGTTCAGATCTTCCAGTGGCACGTCGAGCGGCACCAGCGTTTGAGCAGACAGAGCGACCAGCATCGAGCCGAACAACGGCGTCGGCACCAAGGGCCACAAGCCGACCGCCCCTTGAGCCAAAGTTAGCTTTGGATCGCGCAGCAGCGCCGCCGGATTGGCCCCGGTTTGCGTGCCCAGCCCTTCGCACCCCGGACACCAGCCCAAGGAACTGTTGAACGAGAAACTGTGCGGCGAGAGCCGTTCGAAGCTGCGTCCGCAACGATCGCAAGCAAAGTGTTGGCTGTGAATTTCAGTGCGCCACTTGGGCTCCGGCACGTCGTCGGCTGGGTACGCGACGTGCATCACCCCCTTGCCCAGCGAGAGTGCCGTCTCGACCGTATCGGCAACGCGGCTGCGCGCGTCGGCGCGGACATTGATACGGTCAATTACCACTTCAACCAGGTGCTTGCGACGGCGATCGATCTGCGGTGGCGCGTCGACCGTAAACGTCTGGCCGTCGACGCGCATGCGGACGTAACCCAGCGCGCGAATCTCGGTCCACAGGTTCTCGTATTTATCGCCGACTTCGACCGTCAGCGGAGCCATCAGGTACAGCTTTGTGTCGGCCGGCTCGGCCAGAATCTTGTCGACGATATCATCGGCCGTCTGCGTACCGATCGGAATCTCGCAATTCGGGCAATGCGGCGTGCCCAGCCGTGCCATGAGGATTCGCAAGTAGTCATAGATCTCAGTCACGGTGCCGACCGTCGAGCGGGGTGTGTGCCCCATGTGCTTCTGCTCGATGGCGATTGCCGGCGACAGGCCATCGATGTGATCCAAGGACGGCTTTTGCATCTGGCCGAC